>DATBAH010000172.1:0-6796 GCA_036271615.1 Gaiellaceae bacterium | reverse complement strand
GTCCCAGGAGTGGCATTGGTAGAGGTCGACGTGGTCGAGCTGCAGGCGCCGGAGCGACTCGTCGATCTGCTTCAGCACCTGCTCGCGCGAGAGGCCGCGGTCGCCGCCCGGCATCTCGCCGTAGACCTTGGTCGCGACCACGAACGACTCGCGTGGCCGGCCCGCCAGCCCGCGCCCGAGCACTTCCTCGGAGCGGCCCTCGCTGTAGACGTTCGCGGTGTCGAAGAAGTTCACGCCTTGCCCGAGCGCCCCGTCCACGAGGGCAATTGCGTCGTCGTCGGCGAGGCTCCCGCCGAACGTCGTCCAGGTGCCGAGGCAGATCTCCGAGACGCGGAGATCGCTGTCGCCGAGCGTCCGGTATTCCACTACTGCTCGGTGTCGATCTGGGCGCGCTGCAGCCGGCCGGAGTAGTCGACGTAGATCGACTTCCACTCGGTGAACACGTCGAGCGCGGCCTGGCCCGCCTCGCGGTGGCCGTTGCCCGTGTCCTTCGTGCCGCCGAACGGCAGGTGCACCTCGGCGCCGATCGTGCCGGCGTTGACGTACGTGATGCCGGCCTCGAGGTCGCGCATCGCGCGGAATGCGGCGTTGACGTCCTGCGTGAAGATCGAGGAGGAGAGGCCGAACCTGATCCCGTTCGACACGCGGATCGCCTCGTCGAGGTCGCCCACCGGGATCAGCGCCGTCGTCGGTCCGAAGATCTCCTCCTGCGCGATCCGCATCTGCGGGTCGACGTCGGCGAAGATGGTGGGCCGGTAGAAGAAGCCCTTGCCGAGATCGCCCTCGGCCGCGACCTCGCCGCCGGTGAGGAGCTTCGCGCCCTCGTCCTTGCCGATTGCCGTGTAGGAGTCGATCTTCTCGAGCGCGGCGCGGTTGATGACCGGGCCGATGTCGGTGTCGTCCTCCCAGCCCGGCCCGAGCCGCAGCTTCTCGACGCGCTCGACGAGGCGCGACTGGAGCTCGGCGTACGCGCCCTTCTGGACGATCACGCGCGACGCGGCGGTGCAGCGCTGGCCGGACGTGCCGAACGCCGACCAGAGAATCCCGTCGACGGCGAGCTCGAGGTCGGCGTCGTCGAGCACGACGATTGCGTTCTTGCCGCCCAGCTCGAGGTGGACGTGCGTGAGCGTGTCCGCGGCGGCCTTCAGCACCTCGACGCCGGTCTCGCGCGAGCCGGTGAGCGTGATCACGCGGACGTCGGGATGGCGCACCATCCGCTCGCCGACCGTGCCACCGCCTCCGTGGACGATGTTGACGACGCCGCTGGGGATGCCCGACTCGGCGAGGAGCTCGACGAAGCGCTCGGCCAGCGCCGGCGTGTCCGTCGCGGGCTTCAGCACGACCGTGTTGCCGCAGACGAGCGCCGGGATGAGCTTCCATGACGGGATCGCCACGGGGAAGTTCCACGGCGTGATCGCACCCACCACGCCGATCGGCTGGCGGATGCTCATGTTCCACTTGTCGCGCAGCTCGGACGGCGTCGTCTGGCCGAAGAGGCGCCTGCCCTCACCGGCCATGTAGTACGTGATGTCGATCGCCTCCTGGACGTCGCCGCCCGCCTCGGCCTTCACCTTCCCCATCTCGCGCGTCATCAGATCGGTGAGCGCCGGCTTCTCCTGCTCGAGCAGGCGCGCCAGGCGGAAGAGGATCTCGCCGCGCTTCGGAGCCGGCACGAGCCGCCATTCGGCGAACGCCTCCTTCGCAACCGCGACGGCGCGGTCGACGTCCTCGGCGCCAGAGCGCGGAAAGATGCCGATCGGCTCGCCGGTCGCCGGGCTCGTGCTCTCGAAGGTCTCGCCCGAGGCGGCGTCCACCCACTCGCCGCCGATGAGGTTCTTGAAGGTCTCGCTCGCCGTAGTCGCCATGAGCGCGAGCGTACCGAGCGAAGCTCGCACTTCGCTCGGGCTAGGCCGCGCCGGAAGTGGAAACGTTCGAACTTCTCGCCGCCAAGGCGGTGGCGTAACGATGTCCCGTTGGCGGAGTTCCCTATCCCAGCGAGCGAAGCGTCAGCTTCGGTCGCTACTTACTCGGGCGGTTCGTCGACGTCTGGAAACGTCCCGGGATGCGCGCGGCGGCGGTCGCGGATCGTCCGCTGCTCCTTGTCCTCGAGCCGCGCCTCCGACTCGTTACGCCGGTCGTGCCCCTCGCGTCGGTCGACGATGACGGTCACGTTCGGATTGTCCTCGTAGTAGGTGACCATCTTGTCGTAGAGCTCGTCGGCCAGCTCGCGGGGAATGACGCAATAGATCATCGCCGGCTGATTGTAGGACGGAAATCGGAGGAGGGAACCCCGTGCCCGGTATAAGGGGAGACATGCTCCGCCGGCACATCTGGTGGCTGGCGCCGCTCACCGGTGCGGTCGTCGCAGGAGTGGTCGTCGCAGCCGTGTCGCTCGGCGGCGGTTCGTCGTCGAATCCGCCGCAGACGGGCCACGCCCGCCTCAAGCCCGCCGCGGCGGCACTCGCGTTCCAGGAGGCGATCACGGCAGTCGTCCACGAGCTCTCGCCGTCCGTCGTCCAGATCCAGAACTCGCAGGGCCTCGGCTCCGGAATCATCTTCGACTCGAACGGCGACATCGTCACGAACAACCACGTCGTCGCCGGCGGCGGCCCGTACACCGTCACGGCCGGAGCCCACTCCTACGGCGCCTCGCTCGTTGGCCGCTTCGCGCCCGACGACCTGGCCATCGTCCACGTCTCGGGCGCCCACCTCGCGCCGGCCTCGTTCGCCGACTCGAGCAAGCTCGACGTCGGGGACTTCGCGATCGCCATCGGCAATCCGCTGGGACTGCGCTCGAGCGTCACCGACGGGATCGTCAGCGCCTTCCGGCAGGGCGTCTCGGAGGGGAACGGCGTCGCGCTGCCACTGATGATCCAGACGAGCGCGCCGATCAACCCCGGCAACTCCGGCGGCGCGCTCGCCGACCTCCAGGGCCGCGTGATCGGGATTCCGACGCTCGCCGCCACCGACCCCCAGCTAGGCGCCGGAGCAGCGCCCGGGATCGGCTTCGCGATCCCGAGCAACCTCGTCAAGGACATCGCGACCCAGATCATCCGCTTCGGCCACGTCACCAACTCGCACCGTGCGTACCTCGGCGTCCAGATCGGCGACACGAACGGCGCGGGCGTCCTCGTTCAGGGCGTCACTGCGGGCGGGCCTGCGGCGAAGGCAGGCCTCGCCAGCGGCGATGTGATCACGTCCGTCAACGGCCATGAGACGGCGACCATCGACGACTTGACGAGCGTCGTGTCCGAGCTCAAGCCGGGAACGACCGTCGAGCTCGCGATCGTGAAGCAGGACGGTGGGCACAAGACGCTCCACCTCACGCTCGGGACGTTCCCCGGGACGAGCTAGGAGGGTTTGGCAAACGCAGGCTGAGCCGCCGGCGCGTGCCTTTCGCCGAACCCTCCTAGATCCTGGCGATCTCGGGGACGAGGCGGCCCTCGTCCTCGACCTGCGCGTTCCAGTCCTTGAAGCCCTCGTCGAGCTCCTCGAGCTCGTGACCGCGCCGCTCGAGCCGCACGGGCTGGGCGGAGTCGGGGCTCACGCGGTACTGGTACCAGGAGAGCTCCCAGGCGACCGTCACCGCGAGTTCGCCGGACGTTCCGGACAGCGGCATGATGCTCGCCTTCGGCTCGCCGAGGCTCTTCGCGATGCCGCCGACGGTACGCCGGTAGGCGCTGCCGTTGAAGAGGTCCGCGGCCTCGAGGAGCGAGACCTCGCCGTCGGAGAGTCGGCGCAGGATCGGCTCCTGCTGCGCGAGTGCCTCCTCGTCGGACGTGCGCGTGAGACCGAGCACCTCGACGATGTTGCGCTTGCGCTTACGGCGGCGGCCGCCCTCGAGGGTCGGCGTCGTCGGCGCGCCCTCCTTGATCCAGCCCGCCTCGAGAGCGAGCTCCTGGCAGAGCGGACAGACGTCGACGAGCTCGGCGCCCTCCGACGGAGCGAAGCTGACGGCGCGTTCGCCCATGAGCAGCGTTCGCTCGCAGACGGCGCAGGCGTTCGTGGTGGCGACTTTGGTGACCCTCATTCGGCTTCCGAGTGTAGCCCCGTTGCGCAAATCCCTCCACAATCGGTAGTGTGTCTTACATGTGTCTTTTACATGTAGATGCCCTGTGAGAGGACGCCCACGCTCGCGCCGTCACCAGCACGGCCGCTGGCGCGTGCTCGCGCGGGTCGAGCGGTTCGCCGAGCCGGCGCTCCTGCTCCTCCTGCGCGAACACCCGGCGCACGGCTACGACCTGCTCGAGCGGCTGCCGGAGCTGACCGGCGAGGCGCGGGTCGAGATGGGCAATCTCTACCGGCTCCTGCGCGGTCTCGAGGAGGAGGGGCTTGTCTCGTCGGAATGGGACGACTCCTCTGCAGGCCCGGCCAAGCGCCGCTACGCGATCACTCCCGCGGGCGAACGACTGCTCGACCACTGGGTCGAGGCGCTACGCCGCTCACAGCAGCGCACTGCCCGCTTTCTCGCACGCTATGAGGAGAGGAGGTGAAACATGCGTCACCACCGTCACCATGGCTGGGGCGGCCGGGGGCCGCGGATGTTCTTCCGCGGCGGCTTCCCGAGCCGGCCTGAGCTGATCGAGCGCCTGGAGTCATTCCAGCGCGACCTCGAGCAGCAGCTCGCCGACGTCGCCGATGTCCTCGCGCACCTGCGCGACCGCGACGAAGGCCAGCCCCAACAGCAGATCTGACCCGTCCCGAGGGGCCACGTCTCGGTGCCAGGCACCAGGACGTGCCTCGAAGGGACACCTGAGCCTCGCGTAGATGCCGGCTTGCAGCGGAATCTTGTGCGGACTGGTCCGCTACTGACGTGTCCCGGTGCCTGGCACCGGGGCATGTCCTCGGAGGCGGTGTCCCGGGCACGGCAATCGCGCCGCGCGGACCCCCGCCACCGCTTCCGAGCTCCGAGCTCGGTCAGCCCGCCAGGGCGCCGGCGACGAACTCGGTGATCGCCGCAGTGAACGCGTGGCGGCTCTCCTCCCACGCGTAGAACATGTGGCCGCCTTCGAAGTGGCGGACGGTCAGCCGTCCCGTTGTGTCCGGATCGAAGCGCATCAGATTGCGGAGGCGGTCGCTCGCGTAATACGGCGTCGCCATGTCGTAGCGCCCGTGCGTGAGGAAGGCGCGCATGTGCGGGTTGAGCGCCATCCCGTAGCGGAACGAATCGGTCGCGCCTTCCGGTGGCGCGAAGAAGTGCCGCTTCGTGTCCTCCTTCCACGCCTGGTTCACCTCGAGGCTCAGCACGCGGTACTCGCGGTCGGTGCGAACGCCGATCTCGGACCGGAGCTGCCGGTTGATCGCCGCGGTGTAGGCGGGCGAGATCCCCGCGAGGGTCGGATCCGGTGCCTCGTGCCCCGGCCTGTCGGGGAAGGGGTCGGTCGCCGTGATGGAGACGTCGTAGTAGCCGAGCACCTTCCGCTGCTCGCGCAGCAGCTCGCGCGCGTAGACGATCGGCGAGACGCGCCCCTCGGCACGCGTGACGAGCTCGAGTGGGAGGCCGACCAGGTCGGCGAGTCGCCCGAGCGTGCGCTCCCTCTCGGGCGCGCCGAGCGAGGCGCCCCGGATGAGGAACGACGCGTAGTCGCCGCTTGCGAACTCCTCGGCTCCTGCGAGCACGTCGGCGAGCGCCGTCCCCGCCGGGAAGGCGCGCGAGCGTCCGTGGAAGGCTGCGCCCGCAGCCATGGTCGGCAGCAGATCGACCCACTGCACCACGCCGTAGTCGTCTCCGATGAGCCCGGTCAGCTCGAGCGCCGGCGAGATCAGGATCGCGCCGTTGAGTCCGATGCCGGCCTCCTCCTGGAGCATCCGCACGAGCCGCCCGACCCGGTAGCCGCCGTAGCTCTCCCCGGCGATGAAGACGGGCGAGCCCCAGCGATCGTGCTCGGAGAGCCAGCGCGCCATGAACTCGCAGAGCGACTCGAGATCGCGCTTCTGGCCGAAGTACTCGTCCGGATCCGTCTTCTCGTCCCCGCCGGGCTTCGGCCCGCCTTCCGGCTTGTCCTGACCCTCGGCCTTCTGGTCGGGCTCGATGATGCGGCTGAAGCCGGTGCCGATCGGATCGACGAAGACGAGATCGGCGAACGCGAGCCAGGAGGATTCGTTCTGGACAAGCTTCGGCGGCAACTCGGGCAGCGTTCCGTCGGCCGGGAACGAGACCCGCTGCGGGCCGAGAGCACCCATGTGCAGATACGCGGAAGACGCACCCGGGCCGCCGTTGAAGACGAACGCCACCGGCCGGGTCCGGTCGCCGTCCTCGGCGACGTAGGAGACGGAGAAGATCTCGGCGGACGGCTTCTCCTTCTTGCGCAGGACGAGCCACTTCGCCGTCGCCGTGTAGTCGAGCGACTTCTCGCCCCCCTTCCAGCGCGCAGATGTCTCGGCGCCCGGCGGCGGCTCGTGATCGGGCTTCGCCGGCTTCTCGTCGTCGTCCGCCACGGCGAGAAGCTACACGTTCGCCTCTTCGCGCTCCCTCTTCGTCTGGTCGATGATCTTCTGCGCGACGTGCGTCGGGACTTCCTCGTAGCGGAGGAAGTGCATCGAGTAGTCACCGCGGCCGCCTGTCATCGAGGTCAACGCCTGCGAGTACGTGAGGATCTCGGCCATCGGCACCTCGGCCTTGATCGTGGTCATGCCGCCGGTCGGCTCCATCCCCTGCAGCCGGCCGCGCCGCGAGTTGAGGTCGCCGTTCACGGCGCCGACGGTGTCGTCGGGCACCGCAACTTCGAGCTCCATGATCGGCTCGAGCAGGACGGGATCCGCGTTCTGGTACGCCTCCTTGAAGGCCATCGAGCCC
>DATBAH010000171.1:0-2947 GCA_036271615.1 Gaiellaceae bacterium | reverse complement strand
ACGACCGAACCGAGGATCGAGAGCGCGATCACGATCACGACCCCGCCGGCGAGCTCGAGTCCCGGCGCGACCCTCGACGCGGGCGTCCAGTGACCCGTCACGTCGATGATCGTCAGGGCGATGCCGTACACGGCGAGCACGTAGACGATGCAGACGGCCGCGGCGCCGAGGAAGCGTGAGAGCAGCAGAGTCGTCCGGCCGATCGGGCGCACCACGAGCGGCTGCAACAGCCCGCGTTCTGCGTCGCCCGAGACGACGCCCAGCGTGAGGAACACGGCGAGGACGACGCCGAGGAAGAGCGTGGCGAACATCGCCAGTCCCAGCAGGAAGGCGCCGGCAAACGTCCGCGTGTCGACGTTGACGTTCGCGGGGGGCGTGATCGTGTCCAGGCGCGTGAAGACGTAGTGGTTCGCGAGCCAGAAGAGGACGAGGAAGAGGGCCGTCAGCACCACGACCACGGCGAACACCTTCCGCCGCAAGGCCTCCCGGAGGCCGTAGCCGGCGATCGTGAAGACGGCGCTCAGGACACTTCCTCCCCCACCGCTTCGAGATACGTGTCCTCGAGCGTCGACGTGAGGACGCGGACGCCGTATACGCGCCTTCCGGCCGCGACGGCCTCGGCGACGAGCCGCGGCGTGTCCTCCCGCATCGCCCCCTCGACCGTGAGTGTTCCTTCGTCGGTCTCGAGCTCGACCCCGCGCGGCTGCGACAGTTCGGCCGGCGAGCCGGCGGCGACGACCTCGCCCGCACGGAGGATCGCAACGCGATCGCAGACGAGCTCGATCTCGGAGAGCAGATGGGAGTTGAGGAGGACCGAGACGCCGCGGCCGCGCAGGTCCTCGAGCAGGACGCGGACGATGCGGCGCCCGGCCGGATCGAGTGCCGAGGTGGGCTCGTCGAGCACGAGGACGCGCGGCGACCCGACGAGCGCCTGCGCGATGCCGAGACGCTGCTGCATTCCCTTCGACATGCCGTCGACCCGCCGGCCGCGGGCATCCGCGAGGGCGACCAGCTCGAGCAGACGCCCCCGCTCGGCCGCGCCGCCGGTGGAGCGCGTCAGCCGCTGGTGGAGCGTGAGAACCTCGTCCGCGGTGTACCAACCCGGGAAGCGAAAGAGCTCGGCGAGGTAGCCGAGCTCTGCGCGCGCCGCGCGGCTGCCGGAGCGGGCGCCGGCGATCTCCGCCGTCCCACGTGTGGCGCGCACGAGGCCGACTGCGATCTTCACGAGCGTGGACTTGCCTGCGCCGTTCGGGCCGAGCAGCCCCACGAGCTCGCCCTCCTCGACCGAGAGGTCGACGCCCCTGAGCGCGCGGACGGATCCGTAGCGCTTCTCGAGCGCGTGAACGGCGAGAGCGGGCGGCACGCGCCAACCGTACGGGACTACTCTCCCGCCATGCCCCGTGGCTACATGGAAGGCCCCGCGGCCGAGGAGGCCGAGCGGCGGGCGGAGGAGGCCGCGCTCGGCAAGGACGAGGCGCCCGCGCCGAACGTTCGGGCCGCCGTCTTCGGCCACACGGAAGACGATCCCGAGCCGCATTTCCTCGGCTGGCTGGGCGAGGTCGATCCGGAAGAGCTGTTCGCGAGCGGCGCCGCCTGGGGCGTCACCGTGCGTCGAGTGGCTACTGAATCGTCGAGACGAACTCGTCGATCGTGAGCGCCGGCAGGGTCTGGACCCGGGTCGACCCGCGTGCACCGAGGGCGACCGAGACCTTCGCGATCGTCGCGGTGTCGGGCGCCTCCACGACGTTGACGAAGTCGAACTCGCCGAGCGTCGCCCACTGGTGGAGCACCTTGGCTCCGAGCTCCTCGACGTCGCGGTTGACCTCCTGGAGCCGGGCCGGGTTGCTCTGGAGCGTCTGGACTCCTTGCTGCGAGACCCGCGAGAGCAGGATGTAGATCGGCATGAGCGGAGCCTAATCGACCTGGATCCGCGCGGCCTGGTCGACGTAGAGCAGCGCGGCGCCGACGAAGAGGAGCGGTGACAGGACGACGCTCGCGAAGAAGAGCGCGACCGAGCCCGCGGCGTTCCCGAAGCCGCGCAGGACGAAGACGAGCACGGACTGCGAGAGCAGGACGACGACTGCCAGCGTGAACATGGAACCCAGCGCGTGCACGAAGTCGGCTCGAGCGAGCTGCCACGCGCGCGGGAGGGCGGCCCGCACCGGAACGTCCTCCACTACCAGCACCGGCACGACGAGCCCGAGAGCCGCGAGCCAGAGGAGCCCGGGGACTATGAAGGCGATCACGAGAAACGGCACCGGTGCGAACACGAGCCAGCCCATCAGCCAAGCGGCCACGAGCCTCCGACGCGGTGGCGCTGCAGCGAGCACGAGCCCGGACGCATAGACGAACGTCGCGCTGATGAGCGCAGCCGAGACCGTCGGCGCGAGAATCAGCGCCGTGCGGTGCGAGACCTGCGTGAAGACGACGGCGATGAGGGCGGCCGGTGCGCCCAGCACGAGACAAGCCCAGAAGCGCCCTCCGTAGAACTGGATGGACTCCGCCACGAGTTGGCCGACGGTCCGCTCGGCGGGAGGCAGCGCGGCAGGACGCGGCTCGGCCATCGGCGGCAGAGTACGTACCTGCGGCGTGGAGGAGTGCCAGACTCTTGCCATGCGTGGCGTCGCGGTGGTGGCCGTCCTCGCGGCGCTTGCAGCCGGCTCAGCGTCGCTCGCCGGCGATGCGGCCTCGTCGCCCAGCGCGGCGCCGATCGCAAAGCAGGATGCGGTGTCGCCGACCTGGTCGCCGGACGGCAAGCAGCTGGCGTTCGCCTACGTCGGATACGCATCGACAAACAGTGCCCTGCGGCCGACGCAGCTTCGAATCGTCCGGACGTCGAGCAAGGCGGGCGGGCGGATTCGCACGGTCCTTCGCGGGAAGCTCCCGCAGGCCTCCACAGTTCGCGGCTCGCGTTCTCGGCATACGGGCTGAGCGTCGACGTCTGGAC
>DATBAH010000170.1:0-2832 GCA_036271615.1 Gaiellaceae bacterium | reverse complement strand
CGCACCGCGTACGCGGCCGACATCACCGGCCACGTACTGATCCAGGTGCTCTGGGAGCAGATCTGCAAGCGCGACATCCTCACGTACGAGGAGTACTTCGCCTGGCACCTCGTCGAGAACGACGGCCGCTGCCAGGGAGTCGTCTGCTGGGATCTGCTCGACGGCGGCCTGAAGACGATCGGCGCAAAGACGGTGATCCTCGCGACCGGCGGTGCGGGCCGGCTGTACACGGGGACGACGAACGCGTACTCCTGCACCGGCGACGGCATGGCCATGGCGCTCCGCATCGGCCTGCCGCTGAAGGACATGGAGATGATGCAGTTCCACCCGACGACGCTGGCGCCGACCGGCGTGCTCATCACCGAGGGCTGCCGCGGCGAGGGCGCCTATCTCCTCAACAAGGACGGCGAGCGCTTCCTCAAGCGGTATGCGCCGAACACGATGGAGCTGGCGTCGCGCGACGTCATCTCGCGGGCCGAGCAGATGGAGATCGACGCCGGCCGCGACGTCGACGGCAACGTCCTCCTCGACCTCCGCCACCTCGGCGCCGACCGGATCATCGAGCGGCTGCCGGGGTCTCGCGAGCTTGCGATGACGTTCCTCGGCGTCGATCCGATCTACGACCCGATCCCGGTGCGGCCCGGCGCCCACTACCACATGGGCGGCGTCGCCACAGACGTCTGGGGCCAGACCGAGCTCACGGGCCTGTACGCCGCCGGCGAGTGCGCGTGCGTCTCGGTGCACGGCGCCAACCGGCTCGGTGGGAACGCGCTGATGGAGACGATCACCTACGGCAAGCGCTCGGGCGCGCACGCGGCCGAGTGGGCGCTCTCGCACACGACCGTCGAGGTGCCGGACTCGGTCGAGCGCGACGCGGAGCGCGAGCTGACGGCGCTCCTCGACCGCAAGGACGGCGAGCGCCCGTGGGGCATCCGCGACGAGCTCGCCTCGACGATGCACGAGAACTTCGGCGTCTTCCGCCGTGAGCACCAGATGGGGGAGCAGGGTGGCATCGTCGCCGGCCTCCGCCGGCGTTACGAACAGGTTCTGGTGGAAGACAAGGGCGATGTCTTCAACAGCGACCTCACGCAGGCGATCGAGCTCGGCTTCCTGCTCGACCTCGCCGAGTGCATGGTCGTGGCCGGAATCGAGCGCAAGGAGAGCCGCGGCGCCCACGCGCGGCCGGACGACTATCCGGTGCGCGACGACGAGCACTTTCTCAGACACACGATCGTCCACCTCGTGGACGGCGTACCGGCGCTCTCGTGGGAGCCGGTGCGGATGACCAAATGGCAACCACAGGAACGGAAATACTGATGCAAGTCGCCCTCAAGATCTGGCGTTACGACTCGTCGACCGGCGACCGGGCGCTCAAGGAGTACGAGATCGAGGCGCCCGAGTGGGCGACGCTCCTCGACTGCCTCGACATCGTGAAGGACCAGCACGACGGCTCGCTCTCGTTCCGCAAGAGCTGCCGGATGATGATCTGCGGCTCGTGCGGCATGCGCATGGACGGCGCCGCCGTGCTCGCCTGCAAGACGCGGATGTACGACCTCGCGCAGGCCGGGCAAGTGCCGGTCATCTCGGCGATGGGGAACCTCCCGATCCGGAAGGATCTCGTGGTGGACATGGGCCCCTTCTGGGACAAGTTCAACGCGATGAAGCCGTGGCTCCAGCCGGGCTTCGAGCGCCCCGAGGACGGACGCGAGTACCAGATCTCGCAGGAGCGGATGAACGTCATCCACAAGGAGTCGCTCTGCATCAACTGCGGCTGCTGCGTCTCGGAGTGCAACGCGATGGAGTCCGATCCCGAGTTCCTCGGGCCGCAGGCGCTTGCGAAGGGGATGCGCTTCGTCGGCGACCCGCGTGACGGTGCAACCGTCGAGCGGCTCGAGCAGTACAACTCCGACCACGGGATCTGGGACTGCACGCGGTGCTTCTTCTGCAACGAGCGCTGTCCGAAGGGCGTCGATCCGCGCGATGCGATCGCCAAGCTGGGCGCCGAGTCGGTCCACCGGGGAATCGACCGCGACATGGGCGCGAAGCACGCGAAGTGGTTCGTCAAGTCGGCCGAGACCACGGGCTGGCTGCGCGAGACTGAGCTCGTGCCGAAGACGCAGGGCGTCGTCGCGTCGATCCGGGAGGCGAAGTTCGGGCTGAATCTCGCGAAGCACGGCAAGGTGCCGCCCCCCTTCCCGCCGCACGTGGCGAAGGATGTGGGCGAGGCGCGCAACCTCCGCAAGCTCGTTCAGGAGCAGGACCGGCTCGGCGCGCTCGGCCACGTCCAGGGCGAGCATGCGCTGGCGAAGCTCGACCACGGGTACGAGCCCCAGTCGCTGGAGGAGATCTACGACCGCGAGGGTGCGGCGCCGAGGCCGTGGCTACCCGAAACCGAGGAGGCACCGACAGAGTGAGCACTACCGAGACCCCGCTGAAGAGAGTCGCCTACTACAAGGGGTGCCTCGCCTCGCTGTCGGCGAAGGAGCTCGACACGTCGACGCAGGCTCTTGCACCGCAGGTGGGGCTCGAGCTCGTCGAGCTCGAGTCGGTGACGTGCTGCGGCGCAGGCGACATCCACGAGGCGGAGCCGGACTACTACCTCCACCTCAACGCGCGGATCCTCGCTTACGCCGAGGCGACCGGCGCCGAGATGCTGCTCACGGTCTGCAACGTCTGCACACTCAACCTCCGGCAGGCGAACTACATGCTGCAGGGCGACTCCGACCTCCTCGTCCGCGTGAACGAGAACCTCGAGACCGTCGGCGTGCCGCCGTATTCGGGGGCCATCGAGGTGCGCCACCTCCTCTGGGAGATCGCAGAGGGCGACGGCTA
>DATBAH010000169.1:0-6682 GCA_036271615.1 Gaiellaceae bacterium | reverse complement strand
TCCGAGCTCGGGTGATCGACACACACGCGCACCTGACCGCGCTCGACGACGCCGACCAAGCGGTGGAGCGTGCCGCCGCGGCGGGAGTCACGCGCATCCTCACGGTCGGCACCGACCTCGAGGACTGCCGGAACGCGCTCGAGCTCGCCGACCGCCACGAAGGCGTCTTCGCAATTCTCGGGATCCATCCGCACGAGGCGAGCCGAGTCGAGGAAGGCGTCGTGCGCGAGATCTGCCGGTTGCAGAACCATCCGAAGGCGGTGGGGGTGGGGGAGATCGGCCTCGACTGGTACCGGGACTACGCGCCGCGTGACGACCAGCTGCGGCTCTTCGACGCGCAGCTCTCGATGGCCGCCGACATCGGCAAGCCGGTGGTGATCCACACGCGCGCCGCCGACGACGACACGCTCGCCGCGCTCGCAGCCTTCCCGGGAACGGTCGTCCTCCACTGCTTCTCCTCGCCGCATCTCCTCCCGACTGCGCTCGAGCGGGGCTGGTACATCTCGTTCGCCGGCAACGCGACCTTCCCGAAGGCGGTCGACCTCCGGCTTGCCTCGACCCAGGTTCCGATGGAACGCATCCTCGCCGAGACCGACTCGCCGTATCTCGCGCCGCAGCCGGTGCGCGGGCGGCGGAACGAGCCCGCGAACGTCGTCCACACGGTCGCCGCGCTCGCGCAGGCGCGTGGCGAGGAGCCGGCCGAGCTGGGACGCCAGATCGAGCGCAACGCCGCGGAGTGCTTCGCGCTGTCATGAGCACGCGCCCCAAGAAGGAGTACGGCCAGCACTTCCTCCGCGACCCGAACATCCTCGAGGTGATCGGCCGCCTCGCCGAGCTCGGGCCGGACGACGTCGTGCTCGAGATCGGCCCCGGGCAGGGCGTCCTCACGCGCTACCTCGCCGAGCGCGTACGCCGCGTCCACGCCGTCGAGATCGACCGCGCGCTCGAGCCGGCGCTCGGCGAGCTCGCCGACAACGTCGACGTCGTCTTCGGGGACGCGCTCCAGCTCGAGCTCCCGCACGAGGCGACGAAGCTGGTCGCGAACCTCCCCTACAACGTGGCGACGCCGCTCGTCGTCGAGAGCCTCGACGGGCTCCCGAACGTCCGGCTCTGGTGCGTGATGGTGCAGCGTGAGGTCGCCGACCGGTTCTTCGCCGAGCCGGGAACCAAGGAGTACGGCGCCGTGTCGGTCCTCATCCAGCTCGCGACCGAGCGCACAGGATTCCACCCGGTCTCGCGGACGGTCTTCCGACCGCAGCCGAACGTCGACTCCGCGCTCGTCGCCTTCCGGCGTACGGAGCTGCCCGCGGAGTACGGCCGCGTGAAGGAGGTCGTCACGGCCGCGTTCGCCCACAGGCGGAAGACGCTCCCGAACTCGCTCGCGCTCGTCGGGACGGCGTCGCGCGAGCAGGCGGCGGAGGCGCTCGCTGCGGTCGGCCGCCCGCCGGAGACCCGCGCCGAGGCGCTCGCCCCCCCGGAGTTCGTAGCGCTCGCGAAGGCGCTGACGTGATCGACCAAGAGCGCCGTCTCCGCGAGCTTCTCCCCGGCGCGGAGGTGCATCTCAGCGGCAGCGCTTGCCTGCCCGGACTCGACCCGGAGGACCTCGACCTCGTCGTGCTTGTCCACGATGTCGCTGCCGCTGCCCGGACTCTTCGGTCCGAGTATCCGGTGCTGTACGGCGACGAGTGGCGTGACGACTGGGCCGCCTTCCGCGAGCCGGGGCCGCCACAGGTCGACATCGTCGTGACGCGGCCGGGGACGCTTGGCGACAGGCATCATCGCCTGGCCTGGCAGTTCCTCGCCGCCAGGCCGGATCTGCTCGAGGAGTACCGCGCCCTCAAGGAGACGACGGAGGACTACGAGCGCCGCAAGCGTGAGTTCTTCGAAAGGGTGGTGGCGCTGCTGTGAGGGCGCCTGCTCCCGCCAAGATCAACCTCGCGCTCGTGGTCGGCCCACCCCGCGACGACGGGAAGCACGAGGTCCTGACCGTCCTGCAACGAATCGACCTCGTCGACCGGATCGAGCTCGACGAGGCTCCGGAGCTCGTCGTCGAAGGCTTCGGCGGCGACACGCTGGTCACGGCGGCGCTCCGCGAGCTCGCGCGGGCGGCGGGCGTCGAGGCGGGCTGGCACGTACGGATCGAGAAGAAGATCCCGGTCGCCTCTGGGCTCGGCGGCGGCAGCTCCGACGCGGCGACCGCGCTGCGGCTCGCCAACAAGACGCTGCCCGAGCCGCTCGAGGTGGAGGACCTGCTGCGGGTCGCAGCCGACCTCGGCTCCGACGTCCCGTTCTTTCTCGCCGACGGCCCGCAGCTCGGCTCCGGCGACGGGAGCGAGCTCGAGTCGGTCGACGTGCCGCAGGACTTCTGGGTCGTCGTCCTCCTGCCGCGTGATGCGGCGAAGACCTCGACGGCCGACGTGTACGCCGCGTTCGATGCCCGCAAGGATGTCGTCGGCTTCGCCGAGCGGCGCCAGGCCCTCCTCGACGGTCTTTCCCGGGTAGAGCGCCCGCGGGACCTCGCCGCGCTGCCGCCGAACGACCTTACGAGCTCGCCGCTCGCGGAGGAGATGCGAGCGGCGGGCGCGTTCCGCGCAGACGTCTCCGGCGCGGGGCCTGCCCTCTACGGCCTGTTCCACCAGCGCCGCGATGCCGAGGCCGCGGGACGGTCGCTCCGGCGTCTCGGTCGCACCTGGGTCACAGCACCTGCGTGGTACGGTTGAGCCGTGGTGAGCGACGGCTCACAGGTGATCGAAGGATCGCCCAAGAAGGCCGGCCCCGAAGAGGCGGGCTGGTTCCATCGGCATCGCTTCCGCATCGTCATCTGGTTCGCGGTGCTCGAAGGGATCCTCATCTGGGCGACGCACGGCCTGCACATCACGACGATCATCGTGCTGGGCGTCATCGCCTTCGCCTTCCTGATGCTGTACCGCTTCACGAAAGAGCGGACGGAGTCGACGATCCTGCAGGAGGTGACGTGGTTCCTCGCCGCGTCGCAGCTCGGCGCGACGATCCTCGTCGCCGCAGGCAAGATCCTGATCGGCGCCTTCGTCATCCTGCTCGTGATCTTCGCGCTCGTTGCACTGGGCCTGCTGCTCCTCGACCGCCGATAGACTTCCGTGCCCCTGGGGCGTAGCCAAGTGGTAAGGCAACGGGTTTTGGTCCCGTGATCCCAGGTTCGAATCCTGGCGCCCCAGCCACTTATTCCTGACATGGCAGACGAGCTCGCAGCAGTCGTGATGGCCGCCGGATTCGGCACGCGCATGAAGAGCGCGACGCCGAAGCACCTGCACCCGCTGCTCGGCCGGCGGATGGTCGACTGGGTCGTCCACGCGGCGCGCGGGGCCGGGGTCGAGCGGCTCGTCGTCGTCGCCTCGCCGCAGACGAGTGACCTGCTCGAGGGTGTCGAGGTCGCCGTGCAGGAGGAGCCGCTCGGGACGGGTGACGCCGTCCGCTCGGCGCACTCCCTGCTCGACGGTTTCGGCGGCGACGTGCTCGTGCTGAACGGCGACGTCCCGGCGCTCCGGCCCGCGACGATCCGAGCCCTCGTCGACACGCATCGCGCGTCCGGCGCGGCGGCGACGGTCCTCTCCTTCGAGCCGGCGGACGCCGGAGCCTACGGTCGGATCGTGCGCGACGGCGACGGCCGGCTGGCGCGCATCGTCGAGGCTGCCGATGCGTCGCCGGAGGAGCTCGCCCTGGGCGAGGTCAACTCCGGCATCTACGTCTTCAAGGCCGAGCAGCTCTGGCCGGCGCTCGAGCGCCTCGACGCGCACAACGCGCAGGGCGAGCTCTACGTGACGGACACCCTTGGCCTGCTCGTGGCCGACGGCGAGACCTGCGCCGTCCAGCTGGCCGACGACCCGCTCGAGGCCGAGGGTGTGAACACTCGCGCCGAGCTCGCCCTTGCCGCCGCCTCCCTCCGCGACCGGATCAACGAGGAGCACATGCTCGCCGGCGTGACGATCGTCGATCCCGCTACGACGTGGATCGAAGCGGGCGTCGAGATCGAGCCCGACGTCGTCGTCCATCCCTACACCGTGATCCGCGGCGGCGTCCGCATCGAGGGCGGCGCCGAGATCGGGCCGTTCGCCTACGTCCGGGCCGTGAGCGTCATCGGCGAGGGAGCGAAGATCGGCACCTTCGTCGAGGTCAAGAACCTGGCGGTCGGCGCAGGCGCGAAGATCCCGCACCTCTCGTACATCGGCGACGCGGAGGTGGGGGAGGGAACGAACGTCGCGGCCGGCAACATCACCGCGAACTTCAGCCACATCCCGGACGAGCCGAAGAAACGAACGCGGATCGGGCGCAACGTCAGGACCGGCGTCGACAATACGTTCCTTGCTCCGGTCGAGATCGGCGACGACGTTTGGATTGCACCGGGATCCGTCATCACGGATGATGTCCCTCCCGGTTCGCTGGCCGGTTTTCCCCCGAGACAGACGACGAAGGAAGGGTGGGTCTACGACGAGCATGGAAAGCCCGACGGCGACTGAGCTGCCCCTCCCGGGGCTCGAGGCACGCGTGGTGACGGATCCGTCTCCGCAGCACTTCATCGAGCGCGGCCCGCTGAAGCGGCTGATGGTCTTCGCCGGCCGCTCGCATCCCGAGCTCGCACGGAACATCGCCGAGAAGCTCGGCGTCGAGCTCGGCGACGTGGAGCTCGAGACCTTCGAAAACGGCGAGACCTACTGCCGCTACTCCGAGTCGATCCGCGGCGCCGACGTCTTCATCGTCCAGACCGGAGTCGGCGACGTCGACCGCAACCTCATGGAGCTCGTCTTCATGATCCAGGCCGCGAAGCTCGCGTCCGCGAAGAGGATCACGGCCGTCGTGCCGCTCTTCCCGTACGCGCGCCAGGACCGCAAGGCGAAGCCCCGCGAGCCGATCTCGGCACGCCTCGTCGCCGACATCATCCAGCTCGCCGGCGCCGACCGCGTCCTGACGATGGATCTCCATGCGGGCCAGATTCAGGGCTTCTTCACGATTCCGGTCGACCACATGACCGCGCAGCCGCTGTTCGCGCGGCACTTCCGCGACCTCGGCCTGACCGGTCCCGGCGTCGTCTCCGTCGCGCCCGACGAGGGCCGCGCGAAGGTCGCCGTCCGGTTCGCGAACATGATCGAGGGCGACTTCGCGATCATGCACAAGACGCGGCCGACTCGCGACCAGGCGGAGATCACGGAGGTGACGGGCAAGGTCCGCGACAAGATCGCGATCGTCGGCGACGACGTGATCATGACCGGCGGAACGCTGATCGCGAACGTGCATGCTCTGCTCGCGCAGGGCGCACAGAAGGTGTACGTGTACGCCACGCACGGCGTCTTCTGCGGCGGCGCCCTCGCGAAGTTCCACGACGCGCCGATCGAGGCGATGGTCGTCACCGACACGGTGCCGGTGAACCGGCTCGAGGCTCCGCCGAACCTCACCATCCTTCCGGTCGCCGGCCTTCTTGCCGAGACGATCATGAACGTCTTCGCCGACGACTCGGTCTCGGCGATCTTCGGCGGCGAGAACCAGCTCTTCTAGCCGCACCGCTCAACCATGCGGGTCGGCGGCCCGATTGCAAACGGATTGCAAACGTGCGGCGCAGGGGGAAGAAGCGCCTGCGCCCCTGCGTGGGGCGCTTCTTAGCGGCTGCCTCCTCGAAGACTCCTCGGCAGCTGTTTTCTCGCAGAACTAGTCGGTGGATGCTTACGGCGCAAATGTTCGGCCTCGTGCCTCCTCAGCTCAGTCAAGGTCTGCGGCGCGTCTCAACTCACTCGAGGAGTAACCGAACGTGTGGTCCTCGTCCATGCCGTGCGAGAGCCAGATGTCTGCGGCATCGTCTACGGACAACGACTCCGCTCCCTCTTCGGTCGAGTCGTCCTCGTCATCGCCCCACTCGCATCCGAGTTCCTCGTGAATGGATAGGCCCTGGGGGTAACCGAAGTCGACGCCACATTTTGGGCACGTGTACGACGCCATCAATTCACGACCTTGGAAGTGCCGACTGGAGACGTCTTTGCTGCCTGCACATTGATGTCCAGCCAATACGCCTCCGGCCGAGTTACCAGACGTGCGTTGCGATACGCCCACTCGAGGGGCAAGACCGTGTAGGCGCGGTAGCACGCGTCTGTGGCATCACGATCCTCGGTGTAGGCGGGGTGGCGGTCGACCACGAGCGCGAGATCGACGTGATCGGGGTCGATCAGCGCGAGCGGTAGAAGAAGCTGGATGTGGCCGGGCTGGCCGCTGGGCGGCCAATAGAACTGCGGTGCGGCGAGGCGCCAGTTCGCGCGCGCCTTGGCGCCCGCGACCTTGACTGCCTGCTCAAGGGTGGCCTTACGGAGGTAGGCGTTTGTCTGAAGCTCCGATGGATAGCGATCGACGTTGTCGTCGATGATGTGCTCGAGGTTAAGGTCGACCCGCAGGCGAGGGTCGTAGACCGCCTCGGCGGGCTCCGAAAAGAAGAGCGCCCGCCGCAGCTCGTCTCGATTGAATTCGCGCAGGCGTGGAGACGATGGGGCCGCCCACTCCTTATGTACCCACGGCTGTCGGTCCGGGTCGCGGTTCGCCTCGAACACCGCGTAGATCGGCTCGAAGTGTCGCGACAGGAGTCCCGTGTCGAAAGCGGAGACCTTCGCGCCGCCGGGAGCAGTCGCCTCGAGCCAGATCCCCTCCTCGAGCGCCCTCCGGGCGTAGT
>DATBAH010000168.1:0-17226 GCA_036271615.1 Gaiellaceae bacterium | reverse complement strand
AGACGACGACGCTGCTCGATGCGATCGAAGAGCACAGCTTCGACGCGGCGATCGGCGGGGCGCGCCGCGACGAGGAGCGGAGCCGGGCGAAGGAGCGGATCTTCTCCTTCCGCGACGACTTCGGCCAGTGGAACCCGCGCGCGCAGCGGCCCGAGCTGTGGAACCTCTACAACGCGCGCGTCCGCAAGGGCGAGCACGTCCGCGTCTTCCCGATCTCGAACTGGACCGAGCTCGACGTCTGGCAGTACGTCGCCCGCGAGCAGCTGGAGCTGCCGCCGATCTACTTCGCGCACGAGCGCGAGGTCTTCCGGCGCGACGGGATGCTGTACGCGGTCTCGCCGTACGTCGAGCGCATGGAGGGCGAGGAGCCGTTCACGACGTCGGTTCGCTTCCGCACCGTCGGCGACATGACGTGCACCGGCGGCGTCGAGTCGCACGCGGCGACGATCGACGAGGTCGTGGAGGAGATCGCGGCCACCCGAGTCACCGAGCGCGGGGAGACGCGCGCCGACGACCGCTTCAGCGAGGCGGCCATGGAGGACCGCAAGCGCGTTGGCTACTTCTGAGGCGGCGCAGTCGACCGAGCTCCTCCGCCTCGTCACCTGCGGCTCCGTCGACGACGGCAAGTCGACGCTGATCGGTCGGCTGCTCTACGACACGAAGCAGATCTTCGTCGACCAGCTGGAGCACATCGAGGACGTCTCGCGTCGACGCGGCAACGAGTACGTCGATCTCGCGTTGCTCACCGACGGCCTGCGTGCGGAACGCGAGCAGGGCATCACGATCGACGTCGCCTACCGCTCCTTCGTCACGCCGAGGCGCCGCTTCCAGCTCGCCGACGCGCCCGGCCATGTCCAGTACACGCGCAACATGGTGACGGGCGCCTCGACGGCCGAGCTCGGGATCGTGCTCGTCGACGCCCGCCAGGGCGTGGTCGAGCAGACCCGCCGCCACGCGTACATCCTCTCGATTCTCCGCGTGCCGCACGCCGTCGTCGCCGTGAACAAGATGGATCTCGTCGACTGGTCGCAGGAGCGGTTCGACGAGATCTCCGCGCAGCTCGACGAGCTCGGGCTGCCGGACGTCGTCGCGATCCCGATCTCGGCCTTGCAGGGCGACAACGTCGTCGACCGCTCGCAGCACATGCCGTGGTACGACGGCCCGCTGCTGCTCGAGCATCTCGAGACGGTGGAGATCGCCTCCGACCGCGACCTCGACAGCCGCCGCTTCCCGGTGCAGTGGGTGATCAGGCCCATGTCGGGCGAGCACCACGACTACCGGGGCTACGGCGGGCAGATCGCAGGCGGCGTCTGGAGCGCGGGCGACGACGTGGTCGTGCTGCCGGCGGGCGTGAGGACGCAGGTCGAGTCGGTGGAGACGATCGACGGTCCGCTCGAGACGGCGATCCCGCCGATGTCGGTGACCATCCGGCTCGCCGACGACCTCGACGTGTCACGCGGCGACATGCTCGCCGACCCGGACGATCCTCCCACGGTCGCGCGGGAACTCGAGGCGCGCGTCTGCTGGATGAGCGAGCGGCCGCTCGAGCCAAGCGCGCGGCTCGCGGTGAAGTCGACGACGCGCTCGGTGCGGGCGATCGCCGACGAGCTCCTCTCGCGCGCCGACGTCCACACGCTCGACGACGTGGCCGGGCCGGAACGGCTCGAGCTGAACGAGATCGGCGTCGTCAGGCTCCGGCTCTCCGAGCCGCTGCTCGTCGATCCCTACGAGGAGAATCGCCTGACGGGCGCCTTCGTCCTCATCGACGAGGCGACGAACGAGACCGTCGGCGCCGGGATGGTGCTTTCGGCGTCATGACCTGGCAGTTCACGCTGACGGGGCTCGGGCTCGGATTGATCGTCGGCCTCACGGGCGTCGGCGGCGGCTCGCTCATGACGCCGATCCTGATCATCGTCTTTGGCTTCAAGCCGACCTACGCCGTCGGCACCGACATCTTCCACGGCGCGATCTTCAAGTCGTTCGGGGCGATCCGGCACCGGCGGCTCAGCACCGTGCACGGCCACCTCGCGTTCTGGCTGTTCCTGGGATCGGGGCCGCTGGCGCTCGCCGGCGTCGTGGTCTCGTACATGCTGCGGAACTCGATCGCGAACGCGCAGGCGATCCTCGGCTACGCGATCGGCGTCGCGCTGATCGGCGGCGGCGCCGGCTTCCTCGCCAAGTCGTTCGTGAAACGAGGCGTGCAGCCGAGCGACGCGCCGTTCATCATGAGCCGCCGAGACAAGCTGATCGCGGTCGGCACGGGTGCCGTCTTCGGCTTCATCGTCGGCATCACCTCGGTCGGCAGCGGCACGTACTTCGGGCTCATGATGGTGCTCGTCTACCCGCTCACGATGCCGCGGATCGTCGGGACGGACATCTTCCACGCGGCAGCTCTCCTCTGGGTCGCGGGAGCGGGGCACCTCGTCATCGGCGACGTCGACCTGCATGCGACCGCGTGGCTTCTGCTCGGCTCGGTGCCGGGGATCCTCATCTCGAGCCGGTACACGCTGGCGGTCCCGGATCTCACGATTCGCGGCGGCCTCGCGGGGATCCTCATCATCAGCGGTCTCAAGCTTCTCAACGTGCCCGAGGCGAACTGGGTCCTCGGCGGCGGCCTCGTCGTGACCCTCGTGGTCCTCACGATCTACACCGTGAACGTGATGCTGAAGGAGTCGCGCGCCGACCACGAGGCGCGCGCCGCCCGCACGACCGTCGAGCAGGCCTGACCTCTCTTCAACTTCGTTAACGAGAGGCCCGTAGAATCGGGCGGCTTTGCAGCGGGTTCTCACGACGGTCACGCTTCTGGGCCTGCTGGTGGCCACGGCTGCCGCCTTCGCGATCACCGAGCACCTGAAGTCGATCAAGAGTCCGCTGTCCGCCGCGCTCGTTTCAGAGCTCCGAGGTCGCGAAGTCTCGAGGGGGCACGTTTGGATCGGGCCGACCTGTAACTGCGAGACGAGCACGGCCACCCTCCGTGTCAAGCTCCGCCACTCGGGCCCTGTGACGGTGACCATCCTGGACTCCTCCCATCACAAGGTCAGGACGATCGCCACTCACGTTCGCGTTCCGGCCAAGACCGAGAAGCTGTTCGTCTGGGACGGCCGCACGGACGACGGCCGCGTGGCTCCGGACGGCGTCTACCACCCGTCGGTCCAGCTGTCGCGCCGGACGTTCAACTTCACGAACGGGATCATTCTCGACACGAAGCCGCCCGAGGTCATCTCCGCGACGGCCGTGAAACGGAAGCCCGTCCTTTTCGTCGGAATGGGTCGCACGGTCGCGATCCGCTACAGGTTCAGCGAGCCGGCACACGCGGTCGTCTACCTCGGCGGCCGGCAGATCATCGTCGGGCGCGTGACGAGGAAGGACAACAAGGTGAAGTGGGCGGGAACGCTGGCAGGCGGGTCGCTGCCCGCAGGAAGGTACGTCCTCGCGATCGGTGCGCGGGATCGCGCCGGCAACGAGACGCCCGCGGCCGAGCGCATGCAGGTGACGGTCGTCGTCCGCTACGTCCAGCTCTCCCCGGAGCAGCTCACCGTCCGCGGCGGAGGCCGGCTTGCCGTACACGTCAAGACCGCGGCGAAGCGCTACACGTGGCGGCTCGGCGGGCGGCACGGCTCGCACCGCGGCAAGGTCCTCCACCTGCGCGCGCCGACGACGCCGGGCACGTACCGGATCGTCGTGACCGAGAACGGGCATGCGGCGACCGCCGTCGTGCGGGTGCACGGGTGATCGGGCTCTCGGAGCTCGGGGCCCCGATCGCGTGCATCGGGCTCGCCGTCCTGCTCCTCGCGCGCACGCGCCTGAACCGGATCGCGGGTCTCGGGTACGCGGGCGTGGGCACGATCCTGCTGTGCGCGTCGCTGGCGCCTGCGAACGCCGCGGAGCTCGCCGCGGCGATCGTCGGAGCGCTTGTGCTCGGCCCGCTCCTCGCCTGGCTCTTCCGGCGCGAGCCGTGGCTCGTCGCCTACGCGACGCTCGCCTTCGTCCCCCTCCGCGTCGGCTTCCTCGGCCACCAGCTGCTCGTGCCGCTCTACGTCGTGGCGCTCGGCGCCGCCGGACTTCTCCTCTGGCAGCTGGTCGAGGGCGACTCCAGAACGCGGGAGCTCGGGATCGCGTCGTGGCCGCTCGCGCTCTACCTCGTCTGGATCGGGTTCTCCGTCGAGTGGAGCGTCGACGTGCACACGGCCGCGATCGACATGCTCGCGTTCTACGTCCCGTTCACGATCCTCGCCGTCTCGATCGCGCGGCTCCCCTGGCGCACGTCGCGGGTCCGGATCCTCTACGGCGAGCTCGTGGCGATGGCGCTCGTCTTCGCCGCCGTCGGTTTGTACCAGTACGAGACCCGCACGATCTTCGAGAACGCGAAGCTGCAGAAGATCAACGTGACCCAGGCAATCTTCCGCGTCAACTCGGTCTTCTTCGACCCCTCCATCTACGGGCGCTTCCTCGTGATCGCGCTAATCGCCACCGCCGTGCTCGTCGTCCGCGGCGGGGTGTCGCGGCGCGTCGGCTTGGGCGCGCTCGCGTTCATGGCCGTCGTGTGGCTGGGCCTCCTCATCTCCTTCTCGCAGTCCAGCTTCGCGGCGTTGCTCGTGGCAGTGTTCGCTCTCGCCGCGATCGTCTGGCACTGGAAATCGCTCCTCGCGCTCGCGGCCGTCCTCGTTGTCGCGGCCGGAATCGCCGTGGCCCAACCGCACTTGATGCATGCGCTCCGCCATCACACGACGTCCGGTCTCAACAAGGCCACGGGCGGACGGGCGAGCCTGATCGCGGTCGGCATCCGGATCGCCAAGGCACACCCGGAGAAGGGCGTCGGCCTCGGCGGGTTCGAGCACGCGTACTCGAAGCGAACGCACAAGACACCGCGGAAGAGCGCGTCGCACAACACTCCCGTCACGGTCGCCGCCGAGGAGGGCGCGCCCGGCTTCCTCCTCTTCTTCTGGCTCGTCGGGGCGCTGCTCCTCGCCGCCTACCGGCGGATCGACCATCGCACCTACGGGCTGGTGGCTCTCGCGGCCGGACTGGGGTTCCTCGCGATCTTCGTCCACTCCCTCGCGTACAACGACTTCTTCGAGGATCCGACGACGTGGTTGCTGCTGGGCCTGATCGGGCTCGTCTCGCCGGTGCGCGTACGCGCTCGCGACTTGCAGCCGGTCGAGACCGAGGAGCCCGTGCCTGAGATGATCACGGGATGATGGGGCAGTGGCAGAAGGCGCTCGTGCTCGCGCCCCACACCGACGACGGCGAGTTCGGTTGCGGCGCCACGATGGCCCGCCTCGTCGAGGCAGGCTGCGACGTCCGTTACGTCGCATTCTCGATCGCGACCCGCTCGCTACCGCCGGGCTTTCCGCCCGACACGCTCGCGCGCGAGGTCGCCGAGGCGACGGCCGAGCTCGGGATCCCGGCCGAGTCGCTGACCGTGCATGACTTCGACGTCCGCACGTTCCCCGAGCGGCGCCAGGACATCCTCGAGCTGCTCGTGGCGCTCTGGGAGGAATGGGAGCCGGACGTCGTCTTCCAGCCGAGCCTCCACGACGTCCACCAGGACCACCGCACCGTCGCCGAGGAGGGCCTGCGCGCCTTCAAGCGCACGACGATCCTCGGCTACGAGATCCCGTGGAACAACTTCGACTTCGAGTACCAGTGGTACGTCGCGCTCGAGCAGCGGCATGTCGACCTCAAGGTCGCGGCGCTCGAGAAATACGCGTCGCAGCATCACCGGCGCTATGCGAACGCCGAGTACGTCCGGAACCTCGCGCGCATGCACGGCGTGAACGTGAATCGCGAGTACGCCGAGGTTTTCCAGGTGTACCGCGTCGTGGCTTGAGCTTCGACGCGTAGCTGCCGATATCTCCGCAATGCTCCGCGTCATCGGGATTCCGGCTGTGCTCGTCTGCCTCCTGGTCGGCGCCTATCTGTCGGTGAAGGGCATGCAGTCGAACGGCCCCACCTCTCCCGCCGGACAGCAGGAGATCGCGCAGGCTCATTCCGCAACGGCGGGCCTGAACTTCAACCAGGCCGTGCCGGCGCTGCAGGCCTACTTCGACCAGAACCACACGTACGTCGGCGCGACGCTCCCGCCCGGCAGCGAGGTCGCGCTCGTCACGGCCGGCACGACGTCGTACTGCATGCAGTCCGGGGACGAGCACGAGGACGGCCCCGGCGGCACCCCCCAGCCCGGCCCCTGCTAGGGCCTCGCCCTTCAGGTCTTCCACGCGTTGATCGATAATTGGAGTCGTGGGGTCCGAAGACCTACTTGCGAGCCTCCGCGCGGCCGTCTCGGCCGCGCCCGACGACGTTGCGTTGCGGCTGCATCTGGCCGAGTTGCTGGTCGCGGCCGGGGAGCCGGAGGAGGCCGTGCGCGAGGCGGCGCAGGTGTTGGTACGCGACCCTAAGAACGAGAGGGCGCTGCGCCTGGTCTCGGGTGACCGGGAGGCGGTTGAGCCGCCGGCCGAACAGGAGGCGCAGAACGACGCCGACGAGATTCTGCGCGGCCTCGAGGAGCAGTTGTCGGATATCGCTCCCCCGATGTTTGTCGACGGGCCGGTCGTGGTGGACAAGGACGCATGGGACATCGAGGCTCCGAAACTCCGGCTGGCCGACGTCGGCGGCATGGAGGAGGTCAAGGCACGCCTCGAGGCGGCCTTCCTGGCTCCGCTTCGCAATCCCGAGCTCAGGAAGGTCTACGGGATGTCGCTGCAGGGCGGGCTGCTTCTGTACGGCCCTCCAGGTTGCGGAAAGACGTTCATCGCGCGCGCCCTCGCGGGCGAGCTCGACGCTCACTTCTTGCCCGTGGCGGGTGCCGACGTGCTCGACATGTACGTGGGCCAGAGCGAGCGCAATCTGCGCGAGATCTTCGAAACGGCCCGCCGCAACCGCCCGTGCGTGGTCTTTCTCGACGAGCTCGACGCGCTCGGGCTCAAGCGAAGCCAGCTGCGCCACACGGCCGCGCGCGGCACCATCAACCAGCTCCTGTATGAGATGGACGGGATCGAAGGCGACAACGAGGGTGTCTTCGTGTTCGGGGCCACCAACCACCCGTGGGATGTCGACGTCGCTCTACAGCGTCCCGGCAGGTTCGACCGGACGGTTTTGGTGCTGCCGCCCGACGCGTCGGCGCGCGACTCGATCCTGCGCTACCACTTGCGTGATCGGCCGATCGCGAACATCGACACGGCTACGCTCGTCAAGCGGACCGAGGGCTACTCCGGTGCGGACCTCGCGCACATCTGTCAGACGGCGGCCGAGCGGGCCTTGCTCGATTCGGCTCGCAGCGGCACCGTACGGATGATCGAGATGCCTGATCTAGAGGCTGCCCTGTCGGAGGTGCAACCCTCGATCGGCCCGTGGCTGCAGACCGCGAAGAACGTCGCGCAGTACGGAAACGAGGACGGCCGCTACGACGAGTTGCTCGCGTACCTGCGCAGGCGGAAACTGGCGTGAGCACTCGGTCGGCCGACCCGAGCGTGCTCCGGCTCGAGCGGGCGCAGGCGCTCATCGGCCTCGGTCGGTTCGACGAGGCGGGCTCGACGTTGCGGGAGCTGCTCGGGAGCGACCCCGACATCGCGCCGGCCTGGTGCCTCCTCGCGCAGACACAGATCGGACTCGGTGAGATGGAGGGGGCGCTCGAGTCTGCGGAGCGTGCGGCGGCGCTTGCACCAGACAACGACTGGCCGCACCGGCTTCGCAGCGTCGCGCTGGAACAGCTCGGTGACGCAGACGGCGCGATCGCAGCCGCGCGAGAGGCAGTTGCAAAGGGTCCGCACGAGTGGCAGACGCACAAGCGGCTCGCGCTTGCTCTCTCGCTCTCGAAGCGAGACCCGGACTTTGCGCTTGCCGCGGCCGGACGTGCCGTCGAATTGGCGCCGAACGAAGCTGACGCCCACTGCGTGCTCGGACTTACGCACGACGCACGCGGGGACAAGGCAGAAGCCGAGCGCTGCTTCAGGCAGGCGCTCGCGCTCGACCCGCAGCACGCCGCGTCCCACGAGGCGCTCGCCCACAGGCAGCTCGCCACCAGCCGCTTCGGCCGCGCCGGCAATCTCGCCGACGCCGCCTCCGGCTTCCGCGACGTCGTCCACGCAGACCCGCGAGCGGACCATGCTGCGAGGAACGTCGAGCTCGTTCTCCGGGTTTTCATCGCGCGCCTCTCCTATCTGGTCTTCCTCATCGTCTGGGTCGCCAGCCGCGCCACGGGCGGGACGCTCGCGGACCGGATCGGGCCACTCGTTCTCCTCGCCATCCCGGCGGCGTTCGCCCTTCGCTTCCTGGCTCGCCTCGCGCCGGACCTGCGCCGGCACGTCTACTACATCGCGTTCCACGGTCGGCTCGCAGCGGCGTCCATTGCCCAGGCGTGCGCGGTCGCGCTCTTGTTTGTCTCTGCCGCCGCACCAAGCGGAGCTCGCGCCGGCCTGGGCATCGCCGCCCTTGTCGCCTCCCTGATTGCCCGCGTCCTTCTCGCGTACCGGCCGGGCAAGCCCCTCCTGTCGGCCGGAACCAAGAGAGTGATCGTCGCTGCCGTCGTCCTGACGATCTTGTTCTTCGCAGGGGCTGTGGTTGGTGGCAGTTTCCAGCCCGCGCGCGGGCTCCTCTTCGACCTCCTTGCCGTCGTCGGCGCCCTGCTCTACTACCGCCTCCGGCGACGTCGGGCCTGATCAGCCCAGCACCGGATGTGAGCGCCGCCAGAGCGGCGAGCGCTGGTACGCGGCCGCGGTCAGGTTCCAGCTCCGGCTGAGCGCCGCGAAGCGCGCGAGCTCGCGCCGTCCGCGCGCGTTGGGATAGCTCGCGCCCGGCTCGAGCAGCTCGTACTTGCCGCTGCGCAGGACGTCACCCGCGACCTCCTCGAATGCGAGCGCGTCGTCGCGGCCCATCTGGCTGCGCCAGTCGCGGAGCCCGGGAGTCGGCGGCTGGGCGAGGTTCTTGTGCTCGGGCATCGAGGCGACGTCGGAGGTGCCTGCGTAGTCGAGCATCCCCGGCTCCCACGGCAGCGACGCGTGCTCGCAGACCCGGCGCAGCTCGCGCTCGGGCTCGGTGACGAGGTCCTCGTACCGGAGCTCCAGGTAGCGGCCGCCTGCGTGCGTGCCGAGCCGCCGCGCCGCCAGGATCTCCGTCCGCCACCGCGCCGCGAACTGGGCTGCTGTGCGGGGCAGCGCCCACGTCTTCCCCGAGAACCCCTCCGGCAGCGAGAGGAACGAGAGCGCCGCGTCGCGGCCGTCGCGAACCAGATGGACCCAGAGCGCGTCCGGGAAGAGCCGCTCGAGCAGCGGCAGATGCTGCATGTACAGCGGCGTCTTGTCGCCCCAGCGCGGCTTCCCCTCGTGCTCCGCGTACACCTCGAAGACCGCGGCGATCGCCTCGCCCGTCGTCATCCCTTCGCGCAGCCGCGGGCGAACCTCGTCCGGGGAGATGCCCCACTCGTACAGCTGGTAGAAGCGCCCGAGGTCGTCGAGGAAGTCGTCGAGATTCGGCCGGCTGCCGTGCCGGTGGGCGAGGGGCGTGACGAAGAACGACTCGTACGGGATCGCGATCTCGCTGCTCCGGTCGAGCATCACGCGCAGCAGCGTCGTGCCCGAGCGGCCGACGCCGAGGACGATCACGGGAGGGGCTGAAGCCATCGGTCGAGGTTAGAGGACCAGCTCGGCGAGCGTCTGCAGCGCCTCGGGCTGCGTCGTGCCCAGCACGAGCGTCGTGACGGGTGTCTCGCGCCACGCCTCGAGGCGCTCCGCGATCCGTTCCTTCGGGCCGACGAGCGAGACGGCGTCGACGAGCTCGTCAGGCACCGCGGCGATCGCCTCCCGCTGCTTGCCGGAGAGGTAGAGCTCCTGGATCCGCTCGGCCTCGGCCTCCCAGCCGTAGCGGCGGACGAGCGAGTTGTAGAAGTTCCGGCCCTTCGCGCCCATCCCGCCCACGTAGAGAGCGACGTGCGGACGCAACGTGTCGCGGAGCGCGGCCACGTCGTCGCCGACGAGGACGCTCGCAGTCGCCGCGATCTCGAAGCCCTCCGGCGCGGCGGCAAGGCTCGGCCCGAACGCGTCGTCGAAGCGCTCGGGCGTGACGAAGATCGGGAGCCAGCCGTCCGCGATCTCGGCCGCGAGCGCGACGTTCTTTGGTCCGAGCGCCGCGAGGTAGATCGGGATCTCGGCGCGCAGCGGGCGCAGCATCAGCTTCAACGGCTTGCCGAGGCCGGTCGCGCCCGGGCCGTCGTACGGGATGCCGTAGTGCTCGCCCTGGTGCTCGACGACGTCGCGGCGCAGCGCGGCGCGCACGATCTCGACGTACTCGCGCGTCTTCCCGAGCGGCTTCCCCCATGGCTGCCCGTGCCAGCCCTCCACCACCTGCGGGCCCGACGTCCCGAGCCCGAGCAGGAACCGGCCGCCGGAGAGGAGGTCGAGGGTCGCCGCCGTCATCGCCGTGTTCGCGGGAGTGCGGCCGGGGATCTGCATGATCGCCGAGCCGAGCTTGATCCGCTCGGTCTTCGCCGCGAGCCAGCCGAGGACGCTGACCGCGTCCGTGCCCCACGCCTCGGCGACCCAGACCGAGTCGAAGCCGAGCCGCTCTGCCTCCTGTACGAGCGGGAAGAGATCCGCCGGGTTCGTCCCGGGAGGCGCGTAGCCGAGGCTGAGGCCGAGTTTCATCGTGACGCCGATCCTACGATGCGGTCGTGAGCGAGTGGGAGTGGGACCCGGAGACGTACCTCGGCCAGATGGCCGACGAGATCCCCGGTTACGAGGAGCTGCAGGTGCGTGTGGCGGCGGCGACTGCGGGTGTACGCGCCACACGCGTGCTCGAGCTCGGCACCGGAACCGGCGAGACCGCCCTGCGCGTGCAGGCGGATCAACCCGGTGCTCGCTGGGTCGGCATCGACTCGAGCGAGGCGATGCTCGCACGCGCGCGGGAGCGGCTACCCGGCGCCGACCTGCGGCTGCAGCGGCTCGAGGACGAGTTGCCTACCGGGCCGTTCGATCTCGTCGTCTCGGCTCTCGCCGTGCACCACCTCGACGGCGCGGGGAAGCGGGGATTGTTCTCTCGCGTCGCCCGCGTCGTGCGCCCGGGCGGTCACTTCGTCCTCGGCGACGTCGTTGTCCCTCCGGCAGGGCAGGAGGGGCCGATCTACATCGACTGGGCGATGGACACGCCCGACACCGTCGAGGATCAGCTCACCTGGCTGCGCGAGGCGGGCTTCGAGGCGGAGGCGTCCGGCGTCCGAGTCGACCTCGCCGTGTTCCGCGCTAGGCTCATCGCTCCGTGACGCATCCGGAACTCGGAGCCGAGCAGGCGTACGTCGACCGCGCCTACGACCAACTCGACCGCATGCGGTCGACGGTCGCGCGAACCCAGGAGGCGATGGCCACCGAGTGGGCCGCGCTGAACATGGAGGCGTGGGCGAAGCGCCGGATGCGCACTTTCGAGGACGCCGAGCGCGGCCTCGTCTTCGGACGACTCACGCTGGACGGAACGCCGCGCCCGCTCTACGTCGGTCGCCGCTGGGTGCACGACGACGAGCACGAGTCTCTCGTCGTCAACTGGCAGGCGCCCGCCGCCCGGCCCTTCTACACGGCCACGCCGCAGCAGCCGCACGGCGTGCAGCAGCGGCGCCGCTTCCGAGCCGAGGGCCGGCGCCTCACCGACATCTCCGACGAGGCGCTCGACGGCAGCGCGGTCGAGGGCGCGAGCGTCTCGGACTTCCTGCTCGAGGAGCTCGATCGCCGGCGCGACGTGCGGATGCGCGACATCGTCGCGACCATCCAGTCGGATCAGTATCGCCTGATCACGGCCGAGCCCGAGGGCGCGCTCGTCGTGCAGGGCGGGCCGGGCACAGGGAAGACGGCCGTCGGCCTGCATCGGGCCTCCTGGCTCCTCTACACGCACCGCGAGCGGCTCCGGCGCGTGCTCGTGGTCGGGCCGAACCCGACCTTCATGCATTACGTCTCGCACGTCTTGCCGACGCTCGGCGAGGAGGCCGTCGAGCAGCGGGCCGTCACCGAGCTGGTCGACGGGATCGAGGTCGTCCGGGAGGAGGACCCGGACGTCGCCCGGCTGAAGGGCGATCCGAAGCTGCGCGAGGTCGTGGCGCGCGCGGTCGAGATCGCGGTCGTGCCGGCTCCGCTGGAGCTCGTCACGCTCGTCGACGGCGTCTACATCCGCGTGCGTGAGCGGGACGTCGCCGCCCTGCTCGAGGAAGCTCTGGAGGCCGGCGACCCGCTCGGGCTGGCGCGCGACCGGTTCCGCATGGCCGTCCTCCGCCGCTTCTACGAGCGCTACGGCGAGCTGCTCGGCCCGCGCGCCCTGCGGAGCTTCGACGAGCTCGAGGCCGCGCTGCGTCGCGGCGGCTTCCTCACGCGCTGGCTCGACCGCGTCCTGCCGCTGCCGCAGCCCGAGAAGCTCGTCTCGCGGCTTCTCACATCTCCTGCCGTGCTCGAGGCCGCCTCCGACGGCGTGCTCGACGCCGACGAGCGGAAGCTCCTGCTCCGCGACCGGCCGCGCCGCATGTCCGAGCTCCGCTGGAGCGACCAGGACGTGCCGCTGCTCGACGAGGCGCGGGCGCTCATCGCCGGTGCGCCGCGGTCGTACGGGCACGTGATCGTCGACGAGGCGCAGGATCTCTCGCCGATGCAGCTGCTCGCGATCTCGCGCCGGGCGGTAGACGGCTCGCTCACGATCCTCGGCGACGTAGCGCAGGCGACCGGACCCGTCGTCTACCGGCGCTGGCAGGAGCTCGCGCCCTATCTGCCCGACGAGGCAGAGATGGAGATCGAGGAGCTGCGGCACGCCTACCGCGTCCCTGGCGAGATCATGGACTTCGCGCTGCCGCTGCTCGACCGGATCGCGCCGGAGGTCGAGCCCCCGCTCGCCTACCGCAAGGGCGGCGACCCTCCGCGCCTCGTCCACGTCGAGGAGGACGAGCTGCTCACCGCGGCACTGCAGGAGGCCTCGGCGCTGGCGGACCAGGACGGCCTGCTCGCGGTCATCGTCCCGCGCGCCTTCGCGGGCAACCTGCCGCAAGGAGAGCTCTTCGACGAGATCTCCGTTCCGGTGCTCACTCCGCGGCAGGCGAAGGGGCTCGAGTTCGATCACGTCGTGGTCGTCGAGCCCGCGGCGGTGGCGGACGACGGTGACCGCGGGCTGCGTGAGCTCTACGTCGCGCTGACCCGGCCGACGAAGACGCTCGTCGTCGTGCACGCGCGGCCACTGCCGCCTCCGCTCGGCTAGGGACGAAGCAGGCTGTAGCCGTAGCGGCGCACGCGGCGCTCGTACCAGAGCGAGACCAGATCGAGATACGCGCGCATCCGCGGGTCGCGCTTCAGCTCCTGCCACTGCCGGAAGTACTTCTCGTTCGCTCCGCCCTCGACCGCCTCACTCGGCGGGATCGGGTCGAGCTCGAGGAACTCGAAGATCCCGCGCAGCACGCCTGCCGGGTCGCGGACGAGCTGCTCGTACGTGAGGACGTGCACCCGGTCGAGGTGCTCGCGGTCGGCCTCGAACAACGCATGGCAGCGGAGCCAGTGTTCGAGGAGCCGGTCGTAGCGGCGCGTGCCGCGCCACTTCGCGGTCGGGACCGAGACCGGAATCGGGTGCCGCACGATGACGACGAAGGCCGAGCCGGGGTAGAGCGCCTGCAGGAAGCGCGTCTTCAGCAGGTTCGGCGGCGACTTCTCGAGCAGCAGCGGGCGGGAGAGATCCCAGTGCGGCGACCACTCCTCGAACATCGTCCGGGCGCTCTCCTCCGAGACGAGCGGCGAGGTCTCCGTCAGGTGGGACTCCGCCGCGAAGCCGAAGCGGCCGGGGCCGCCGTAGACCTTGGCCGCGGGGTAGACGGTCTGGAGATGCTGTCCCTCGTCGGCCGGCATGCCTGTCCCCGAGAAGCCGCTGACCTCGGGGTGCGCGGCGAGCAGCCGCGCTAGCAGCGTTGTGCCGCTCCGGTGCAGGCCGGCCAGGAAGACGAGCTGGTGCCTCTCCACGGCGGGCAATCGTAGTGCTGCCGCTCAGGCACGCCGCGGTCGGTTAGCGTCGGGCTCATGCGCACGCGCTCCCTCGGCGACGGCGGTCCGGAGGTCTCGGTCGTCGGCCTCGGCACCAACAACTTCGGCCGCCGCTGCGACTACGACCAGACGCTCGCCGTGATCGACGCCGCGCTCGACGCCGGCGTGACCCTCTTCGACACGGCCGACATCTACGGCCAGGGCATGAGCGAGGAATACATCGGGCGGGCACTCGAGGGCCGCCGCGACCAGGTCGTGCTCGCCACCAAGTTCGGCAGCGAGATGGACGAGCGGCCGGAGGAGCGGCGCGGCAACCCCGACTACATCCAGTGGGCAGTCGAGGGCTCGCTCCGCCGCCTGCGCACCGACGTGATCGACGTCTACCAGATGCACCAGCCCGACCCGCTGACGCCGATCGAGGAGACGCTCGGCGCGCTCAACGACCTCGTCGCAGACGGCAAGGTGCGCTGGATCGGCTCCTCGAACTTCTCGGCCGACCAGATCGAAGCCGCCGAGGAGGTCTCGCGTGGCGCGGGCTTCCACCGCTTCGTCTCGGCGCAGAACCAGTACTCGTTCGTCAAGCGCGAGGTCGAGGGCGACGTGCTACCGGTCTGCGAGAAGCTGGGGATCGGCTTCCTGCCGTACTTCCCGCTCGGGAGCGGCCTGCTCACCGGGAAGTACCGGCGCGGCGAGGAAGCCACCGAGGGGCGGCTCGCCGGGCGCGAGATCCCCGCCAAGCAGTGGGACTCGGCCGAGGCGCTGCAGACCTACGCGGACGAGCGCGGGATCTCGCTGCTCGACGTCGCGGTCGGCGGCCTGCTCGCGATGCCGGCCGTGACCTCGGTCATCGCGGGCGCCACGAAGCCGGAGCAGGTGCGCGCGAACGTCGCCGCCGGCGCGTGGGAGCCGGGCCCGGACGACGTGGAGGCGCTGCGGGCGCTGCGCTGATCTCCGACGCGGGCGCGGACGACGCCGACGCGCTCCGCGAGCTCTTCCGCGAGTACTTCGCCTGGCTCGGGCCCGAGGGCTGGTTCACCGACGTCGAGGCCGAGCTCGCCACGCTCCCCGGCGGCTACGAGGCGCTTCTGGTCGCGCGGCTCGACCGCGAGGTCGCGGGCTGCGTCGCGCTGAAACAGCTGCCGGAGGGGGCGTGTGAGATGAAGCGGCTGTACGTCCGTCCTGCTGCACGCGGATCCGGCGTCGGTCGCGATCTTGTGGAAGCGTCGATCGTCCGGGCGCGCGAGCTGGGCTACGCGACGCTTCGACTCGACACGCTGTCGAGAATGGACGCCGCGCGGGCGCTCTACCGCTCGCTCGGCTTCCGCCCGATAGAGCGCTACGACGAGAACCCGATCGAGGGCGTCCTCTTCTTCGAGCTGCAGCTCTAATCCCGATCGGGAACCTCTCGTGTCCTTCGGACATGATTGAAGTAGTGGCTACTTCCGATCAGGAGTTGTGGGCCGCTGCAGTCGGCGGCGACGCTGGGGCGTTCGGTGTTCTCTTCGAGCGCCATTCCCGCGCCGTCTACAACTTCGCCTTTCGTTTGACGGCCGACTGGGCGGCAGCTGAGGACGCTGCTTCCGAGGTCTTCCTGACTGCCTGGCGACGCCGCAGCGAGGTCGTCTTCACGACCGAGTCGGGCAGCGTTCTGCCCTGGCTCTTCGGAGTCGCGACCAACCATCTGCGGAATCAGCGCCGCGGAAGGCGCAGGGCAGATACCGCGCTGGCTCGTCTCGACGCGAGCGCGGTGCAGCCCGACCACAGCGACGAGACCCTGGGCCGCATGGCCGACGAAGCGCAGATGGCGGAGGTCCAGGCGGTCGTCGAGCAACTCCCGGAGCAGGAGCGCGATGTTCTCGTGCTCTGCGCCTGGGGAGGGCTCGACTACGCGGACGCGGCGATTGCGCTTGCGGTGCCGGTCGGGACCGTTCGCTCCCGGCTTTCGCGCGCCCGCGTGCATCTTCGGGAACTCGTCGAGACCTCCGGACATGACTTGAATAGAGCTGTGGTGACCAGATGAACGAGATTCTCGACCTCCTTCCGATCCCCGCGGCGCGAGACTTTCCCGCGGGACAGCTCGAGGCCCGCCGCGATGCACTCGTCGTTGCGACTCGGATGGAGTCGGCCCGTCAACCGATCGGACGGCGCGTGCTGCGCGCCGCACGCGGGCACATCACCAAGACCTGGCTATCGCTTCTCGCGATCCTGGCGCTTGTGTTAGCACTCCTTGTGACCGGGTTCTCTGGGCAACAGCGATCGGCGCAACGAGGTGCGGAAGCGCTTCTTGTCGTTGCGGGCACAGCCCAGATCGCCGCAGGCTTCGCGCCGCGCGATGGGTGGATGAGCAGCGTTGTGCCGATGAGGCGCTAGCCGGCGCCTTCCCACAGCCGATGAATACCGACCGGACACCGCGCCTACTTCCGCGTCTGGCGAAAGCGCTTGTGCCGATCGCGCTCGTTCTGCTCCTTGCTGCGGGATGCGGCTCCTCCTCCGATCGTGCCGCGTGCGAGGTGGTTCTGCGTGCAATCCCGATCAAGGGCCAGCAGATCAACGCAGCGCAGATGCAGACGGCGCAGCAGATCATCACCCAGCGCCTCGGCAAGATCGGTGTGTCTTCGCCGACTGTCACCATCCGGAACGGGGACGAGATCGTGATCCAGCTCGCCGGCGTCAGCGATCCGGCCAAGGCCGCCGAGATCGTCGGCACGACCGGCAAGCTGCAGATGTTCGACTTCGAGACGAGCCTCGCGTCGCCGACCGTGGCCGGAAACCTGCAGCCGGCGCCGTTCCCATCGCTCTACAAGCTGCTCACGACGGTGAAGGGCGAGGCGGACAAGGGCTCGCCGGAGTTCTACTACCTCTTCAAGACCGTCAAGAAGCCCGTCAAGACGAAGGTCAAGGGCAAGACGGTCACCAAGACGGAGACCTTCCACTCGATCGTGCAGGGGCCGACCGGGAGCCTGAAGCAGTTGCTCTTGCCCTACAAGAACGGGAAGCAGCCGGCGGACACCGTGGTGCTGAAGGTGCCGGCGAACCGCCAGGCCATCTTCTGCAAGGTGACGACCACGAATGGCTGCCCCGGTGCCGGCCAGCAGGGGAGCTCGCAGAACGGCAAGTACTGGTACCTGTTCAAGTTCTTCCCCACTCGCCCCGACGGGCCGCCTCAGCTGACCGGAAAGGATCTCGTGGAGTCGGGCATCACCGCCGACGTGGACCCGAACACCGGCCAGCCGATCGTGACGCT
>DATBAH010000167.1:0-19404 GCA_036271615.1 Gaiellaceae bacterium | reverse complement strand
TTCGCCTCTTCGCGCTCGCGCTTCGTCTGCTCGATGATCTTCTGCGCGACGTGGGTCGGCACTTCCTCGTAGCGGAGGAAGTGCATGGAGTAGTCGCCGCGGCCGCCGGTCATCGAGGTCAGCGCCTGCGCGTAGGTGAGGATCTCGGCCATCGGCACCTCGGCCTGGATCATCGTCATGCCGCCTGTGGGCTCCATCCCCTGCAGCCGGCCGCGCCGCGAGTTGAGGTCGCCGTTCACGGCGCCGACGGTGTCGTCGGGCACTGCAACTTCGAGCTCCATGATCGGCTCGAGCAGGACGGGATCCGCGTTCTGGTACGCCTCCTTGAAGGCCATCGAGCCCGCGATCTTGAACGCCATCTCGGAGGAGTCGACGTTGTGCTCCATCCCGTCGACGAGCAGCACGCGTACACCCTGGATTGGCGCGCCTGCGAGCTCGCCGTGCTCCATCGCCTCACGCACGCCCTTGTCGACGGCCGGACGGTAGCTCTGCGAGATCACGCCGCCGACGATCTTGTCGACGAACTCGTAGCCCAGCTCCCCGTCCTCTGCAGGGAGCGGCTCGAGCACGATCGCGCAATCGCCGAACTGGCCGCGCCCGCCGGTCTGCTTCCTGTAGCGGTGGCGCGCCCGCGCCTCCTTGCGGATCGTCTCCTTGTACGGGACGCGCGGCGGATGGAGCTCGACGTCGACGTGGAAGCGGGTGCTGAGCCGGTCGACTGCGACCTCGACCTGCATCTGCGAGAGGCCGGAGAGGAGCTGCTCGCCGGTCTGCGGATCGCGGCGGAGGATCAACGTCGGGTCCTCCTCGTGGAGGCGGCGCAACCCGGTGGCCATCTTCTCTTCGTCGCCCTTTGCCTTCGGGGTGACGGCGAAGCTCAGCACGGGCTCGGGGAAGTCGATGTGCGGCGGCTCGACCGCCACCTCGTGGTCGACGAGCACGTCTCCGGTTCCGACGTCCTTGAGCTTCGCGACCGCGCCGAGGTCGCCGATGCCGAGCGCTTCGACGGTCTCGGAGTCCTTGCCCTGCAGGAGGAGCACCTGGCCCAGGCGCTCCTTTGCGTGCGTGCGCGGGTCGACGAGCGTCGTGTCGCCGGTGACCGGGCCGGCGAGGACGCGGAAGCAGCTGATGCGGCCGGTGAACGGGTCCGCGATCGTCTTGAAGATGAACACGGCCTGCTTCGCGTCGCCGAACTCGATCGTGGTGCCCTTCTTCGCCGGCGAGGGGACGCCCTCGACAAGCAGGTCGAGGAGTGCCGTCGTGCCGAGGTTCTTCGTCGCGACGCCGCACGCGACCGGGTAGAGCTCGTCGCGGGTCACCGCCTGCTTGAGCGCGTCGGCGACCGCCTGCGGGTCGAGCTCCTCTCCCTCGAGGTAGCGGCCCATGAGCTCCTCGTCGGTCTCGACGACCGCGTCGAGGAGCTTCTCGCGGTGCTCCTGCACGAGATCGGACATCGAGTCGGGGATCGGCTGCGGGCCGCCCTCGCGGCCCCCGGAGGGATCCAGGTACGCGCACATGTGGAGAAGGTCGACGATTCCCGTCAGCTCGTGCTCGCTGCCGATCGGGAGCTGAATCGCGACGCAGCGGTCGGACAGCTGCTGCCGCGCTGCCTCGAGCACGCGGAAGAAGTCGGCGCGTTCGCGGTCGAGCATGTTGACGAAGACGACCCGCGAGAGCTCCTGCTGCTCGGCGCGCTGCCACACGCGCGCGGTGTTGACCTCGACTCCCATCACGCCGCTGAGCACGACGACGACGCCCTCGACGACGCGCAGCGCCGCGAACGTGTCGGCCTGGAAGCCCGTGTCGCCGGGCGTGTCGACGAGGTTGATCTTGCGTTCTTTCCACTCGAGGTGGCAGAGCGACCCCGAGAGGGACATTGCGCGCTTCTGCTCGTGCTCGTCCCAGTCCGAGACCGTCGTCCCCTGCTCGACGGTGCCGAGCCGGTTCGTCTTCCCGGCCTCGAAGAGCAGCGCCTCGACCAGCGACGTCTTCCCGACTCCGCGGTGTCCGGCGACGGCGATGTTGCGGATCTTCGTTGGCTCGGTGGCAGGCATCGGGGACGTGTCCTCCTCGGTCGCTTCGAGCCCGCATCGTATCGCCGCGTTTCGCGGCTATCCGGGACTACAGCGCGGCGTGCGCGCCGTACGACGCGATGTGCGCCTTGAGCCGGAGGATCGCCTTCGTGTGCAGCTGCGAGACGCGCGACTCGGTGACGCCGAGCACCTCGCCGATCTCGCGCAGGGTCAGCTCCTCGTAGTAGTAGAGGGTGACGACGAGCTTCTCGCGCTCGGGGAGCCGGGCGATCGCGTCCGCCAGCGCCTCCTTCTGCTCGGTCACCGAGAGCGTGCCCTGCGGGTCGGGAGCGTCCTCGTCCTCGATCGTGTCGATGAGCGCCACCTGGTCTCCGCCGCCGCCCGAGCCCGAGACGGTCCAGAGCTCGTCGAGCGCGGCGATCGAGGAGCGGGCGATCTCGCCGAGGCTGTCCTCGAGCTCTTCCTCCGTGACCCCGAGCTTCTTCGCGATCTCCTCGTCGGTCGGCGCGCGGCCCAGCCGAGCCTCGAGCTCGCCGATCGCACGCTCGATGTGGCGGGCACGAGCGCGGACGGAGCGCGGCACCCAGTCCATCGAGCGGAGCTCGTCGATGATCTGGCCCTTGATCCGCGCCATCGCGTAGGTCTCGAACTTGACGTCGCGGGAGGGGTCGTACCGCTCGATCGCGCCGATCAGGCCGAGGAGGCCGTAGGAGACGAGGTCGCCCTCGTCCACATGGGCGGGAAGTCCGGAGCCGAGCCGGCCGGCCACGTACTTCACGAGCGGCGCGTACGTGAGGATGAGGCGATCCCGGATCTTCTGGTCGCCCGTGCGTCGGAAGTCGAGCCAGAGCTGCTGAGTCTCGTCGGCCCGCGTCACCTCCGAGAGAATACGGCGTTTTCCGGCGGACTCCTCAGTGCCTCAGCGCTTCCGGCGGCGGAAAGCGCTTGCCGAAAGGGTCGCCAGCCACGCGGCGACCGCGACGGCAGCGGCGCCGACGACGAGGCGCCGAGGCTGATCTCCACCCGCGAACGCGTAAACCGCGACGGCGGTCAGAGCGGCCGCGAGAACGGCGAACAGCACTCCCATCGCCGGCCGCTGCACGGTTCCCGCTCCGGCGCCGGCTAAGCCGGCGCCTCCGCTACTTGGCGTGCTCCGTCGAGCCTAGGCACGCTCCGAGCCTAGTGGCCCGGCGAGCCGTGGACTGAAAAACTGCCGGGTACACTGGCTCCCCGGCACAGGGGCGTAGCTCAGTTGGTAGAGCGGCGGTCTCCAAAACCGTAGGTCGGGGGTTCGAGTCCCTCCGCCCCTGCTGCGTCAGCCCGTCTCGAGCGCCAGCTGGCGAAAGTCCGCCAGGCCCGAAACGCCGACGCCGACGAGTCGCAGCGCTCCGGGCCGGTCGCTCAAGCCGCGGTCGAGCTGCTGGCAGGCGAGGTCGCCGATCGTCTCGGCGGTGTCGACTCCCGACTGCAATGACGCCGAGCGGCTGCGGATCGAGAAGTCGGCGTAGCGGAGCTTCGTCGTCACCGTCCGCGCGACCTGGCCGCGGCGTTGCAGCGCTTCGGCGACCTCCTGAGCCATCCCCCGCAGCTCGTCGTGGAGCCGCTCGCGGTCGGCGATGTCCCGCTCGAACGTGTTCTCGACGCTGAGCGAGATGCGCTCGGTGTCGAGCTCGAGCTCGCGCGGGTCGATGCCGCGCGCGCGGTCGCGGAGCATCGTGCCGACCACGCCGGGAAGCGGCCCGCGCAGATCTTCGTCCGTGACCGCCGCCAGATCGCCGATCGTCTCGATGCCGGCGCCCCGCAGCCGCTCCTCGGCCTTCGGCCCGACGCCCGGCAGCCGGCGCACGGCGAGCGGCGCGAGGAACGCAGCCTCCCGACCGGCCGGAACGACGACGAGCCCGCCGGGCTTACGCGCGTCGCTCGCGACCTTGGCCACGACCTTGCACGGCGCGACGCCGAGCGAGCACGTGAGACTCGTCGCCGCGCGCACCGCGGTCTGCACCGCCTCGGCCACCATGCGTGCGGCGAGAAAGTCGCGGGCGACCTCGCCGACATCGAGGTACCCCTCGTCGATACCGGTCTGCTCGACCGTCGGGACGACGCCGCGCACCGTCTCCCACACGCCGCGCGAGTGCTCGCGGTAGAGCGAGTGGCGCGGACGGACGAAGACGGCCTGCGGGCAGCGGCGGAGCGCCTCGGCCGCGCTCATCGCGGAGTGGATTCCGAAACCGCGCGCGACGTAGTTCGCGGTGGCCACGACGCCGCGCCCGCGCGGATCGCCGCCCACCACGAGCGGCTGCGCGCGGAGCTCGGGGTTCTCGAGCTCCTCGACCGCGGCATAGAAGGCGTCGAGATCGAGGTGCGCGACGATCACACGAACAAATGTACGGGTCGGCGGAGACGGAGGCCCGCCTCCCGCGGAGCTAGGCTCCACCCCCGATGGCGGTCCTGACCTCGCAGCTCGACCGCGACGCGGAGGAGTTCGCGCGCCGGCGCGAGCGGATGGAGGAGCTCGTCGCCGAGCTGCGCGAGCGCACGGCGCAGGTCGCGCGCGGCGGCGGCGAGAAGGCGACCGAGCGGCACCGCTCGCGAGGCAAGCTCCCCGCGCGGGAGCGGGTCGACCGCCTCGTCGACCCCGGCACCGCCTTCCTCGAGCTGAACGCACTCGCGGCGTGGGAGCTGTACGACGGCGGAGCCCCGAGCGCGGGCATCGTGACCGGCGTCGGCGTCGTCGAGGGCCGCGAGTGCGTGATCGTCGCGAACGACGCGACCGTCAAGGGCGGGTCGTACTACCCGCTCACCGTGAAGAAGCACCTGCGTGCGCAGGAGGTGGCGGAGCAGAACCGGCTCCCGTGCCTCTACCTCGTCGACTCGGGCGGCGCGTTCCTGCCGCTCCAGGCCGAGGTCTTCCCCGACCGCGACCACTTCGGCCGGATCTTCTACAACCAGGCGCAGATGTCCGCGAAGGGCATCCCGCAGATCGCCGTCGTGATGGGCTCGTGCACGGCCGGCGGCGCGTACGTGCCGGCGATGTCGGACGAGACGGTGATCGTGCGCGGGACGGGGACGATCTTCATCGGCGGGCCGCCGCTCGTGAAGGCCGCGACCGGCCAGGACGTGACGGCGGAGGAGCTCGGCGGCGCCGACGTCCACACGCGCCGCTCCGGAGTGGCCGACCACTACGCGACCTCCGACGAGCACGCGCTCGCGATCGCGCGCGGCATCGTCCGGAACCTCGAACGGCGCGGCCCGGAGCCGACGTGGGACGTCGCCGAGCCCGAGCCGCCGGCGCTCGACCCGTCCGACCTCTACGGCCTGATCCCCGAGGACTTCCGCCACCAGGTCGACCCGCGCGAGTTGATCGCGCGCATCGTCGACGGCTCACGCTTCCAGGAGTTCAAGCAGCTCTACGGCGAGACGCTGGTGACGGGCTTCGCGCGCATCGAGGGCTTTCACGTCGGGATCCTCGCGAACAACGGCGTGCTCTTCGCCGAGTCGGCGCAGAAGGGCGCGCACTTCATCGAGCTCTGCTGCAAGCGGCGGATTCCGCTCGTCTTCCTCCAGAACATCACGGGCTTCATGGTCGGCGCCGAGTACGAAGCCGGCGGGATCGCCCGCGACGGTGCGAAGCTCGTGATGGCCGTGGCGAACGCGCAGGTACCGAAGTTCACCGTCGTCACCGGAGGCTCTTTCGGCGCAGGCAACTACGCGATGTGCGGCCGCGCGTACGGCCCCCGCCAGCTGTGGATGTGGCCGAACGCGCGCATCTCGGTCATGGGCGGCGAACAGGCGGCGACCGTGCTCTCCATGGTCGGCGACGTCGACCAGGACGAGATCCGCGCGAAGTACGAGGAGGAGGGAAACCCGTACTACTCGACCGCGCGGCTCTGGGACGACGGGATCATCGATCCGCTCGACACGCGCCGCGTGCTCGCGCTCGGGCTCGCGGCAGCACGAAACGCGCCGATCCCGGACACGACCTTCGGCGTCTTCCGGATGTAGGAGCCTTAGGCTTCCGGCATGACCACAATCGAGTTCACCCCGGAGGAGCTGCAGCTGACGCGCTCGGCTCTGAACGCATTCCTCGACGATTTCGGACACGAGGAGATGGACGTCGTCCGTCGCATCCAGACGCTCCTGGAGAAGCTGCCCGAGGAGACCTCGCCGCCGGCAGCGTGATCGCGCGCATCCTGATCTGGAACCTGTTCGACTCGAAGACGACGCTCGAGGAGCTGCGCGAGCACCTGCCCGAGCTGCCGGAGGGCGACGTCTGGATTGCGAACGAGGCGCAGGACCGCTTCGGGCTCATCTCCTTCGACGAGGTGCTGCCGGATCTCGGCGCGGTGCAGGAGCTGATCGGCGAGGAGCCCACGGTCGCCGAAGAGTTCGACGTCGAGTGAGCCGCACCGAGTGAGCCGAGCCGGAGGGACGTGGACTGCGGCCGCCGCAGCCGCCGTCCTGCTCGGGATCTCGTTCTACGCCCTCATCAGCTGGCTCGAGCACGGGCAGCTCTCCGACGTGCCGATCTACGCGCACTACGCCGGGCTGGTGCGCGGCGGCGCGGTGCCGTACCGCGACTTCGCGTTCGAGTATCCGCCCTTCGCGCTGCCCCCGATGCTCCTGGCGGAGTACATGAGCTGGAGCTACCCGACGTCGTTCGCGGTGCTCATGGGCGTCTGCGGCGCCGGGTGCATCGCCGCGGCAGCCCTGGCCCTGCGGGCGGTCGGCGCCGATGCCACGCGAACGTGGGCGGCGTTGCTCGCGATCGGTGTCTCGCCGCTCGTCCTCGGATCCCTGTTCGACACGCGCTTCGACCTGTGGCCGACATTCCTCGCGATCGCTGCCCTGGCAGCGCTGGTCCGGGATCGCCCGGTCGTGAGCGGAGCGCTGCTGGGGCTCGGCTTTGCCGCCAAGCTCTGGCCGGCGGTGCTCGTGCCGATCGCGGTCGTCCACCTCTGGCGGCGCCGCGGACGGAAGAGCGCGCTCGTACACGTGGCCGCGTTCGTCGCCGTGGCGGCCGCTTGCTTCCTGCCGTTCGCGGTGCTGGCGCCGGACGGCCTGCGCGCGATGTTCTCCGACCAGCTCGACCGGCCGCTTCAGGTCGAGAGCCTCGGCGCGGCGGTGATCATGGCGGCCGAGCACCTCGGCCTGCACCCGCTGGCCACTGTGACCTCGCACGGGGCGCAGGCGCTGAGCGGCCACGGCGCCGGATTAGCCGCGGATCTCTCCACGGTGCTCGAGGTGGCCGCGGTCGTCGCGATCTGGGTCGTCTTCGCTCGGCGACGCGACGTCGACGGCGAAGCGACGTTGGTCGCAGCCGGGGCGGTGCTCGCCGCGGTCGTCGCGTTCGACCGTGTGCTCTCGCCGCAGTACCTGATCTGGCTCGTTCCGTTCGTCGTGCTCGTCCGGGGCGCGCGTGGCGTTCTCGCAGGCGGTTTGCTCCTCCTCGCACTCGGCCTGACGCAGACCTGGTTCCCCTGGCACTACTGGTCGCTCGCGCTCGACCACGCCGCGCCGTGGTCGTGGTATCTGCTCGCCCGCGACCTGGCACTCGTCGCGCTCGCCGGTGTGCTCGTGGCGGAGCTCAGCCTCGCACGAGATTCCGGAGCAGGAAGAGCAGGTTGGCCGGCCGCTCGGCAAGCCGCCGCATGAGATAGCGGTACCACTCCGGGCCATACGGGGCCGCGACGAGCACGTCGAAGCCGCGCCGAACGAGCTCGAGCTGCAGCTGCGGCCGGATGCCGTACAGCATCTGGAACTGGAAGCGCTCGTTCGGGATCCCGTGCCTGCGCGCGAACGAGATCGCGTGCTCGATCAGCGTCTCGTCGTGCGTCGCTACCGCCGTGAAGCCGTCGCCGCCGAGCGACGATTCCAGGAGGCTGACGTACGCCGCGTCGACGTCGCTCTTCCGCGGATAGGCGATCTCGGGTGGCTCGAGGTACGCGCCCTTGACGAGGCGGAGGTTCGGGGCGAGCGGCAAGAGCGCCGCGAGGTCGTTCTCACTGCGGAAGAGGTACGCCTGCAGGACGGCGCCGACGTTCTCATGCCCACTCCCGCGGAGCCGGCGGTAGATGCGAAGCGTGGCCTCGACGTGACCCGACTCCTCCATGTCGATGCGGACGAAGTTGTGCACGCGCGCGGCGTGCGTGACGAGCTCGGCGACGTTGCGCTCTGCAAGCTCCTCGTCGATCGAGAGGCCGAGATGGGTGAGCTTGAGCGCGACGTTCGTGCGCAGCCCCTCCGTCTGAATGCGGTCGAGCAGCTCGCGGTAGGCGGCGACGACGGCGCGCGTCTCGGACTCCTCGCGGACGCCCTCGCCCAGCAGGGTCGTGTTCGTCAGGAGGCCTTGCTCGTTCAGCCGCCGCAGCACCGGGACGGCCTGGTCGAGGCTCTCGCCGGCGACGAAGCGCGCCGCGCCGAGCCGGAACCCGTAGCGCTGCACGAAGCGCTGCAGATGCGGGCTGTCCGCGGCCGCAAGGATGAGCCTGCGGAGCGCGTTCACTCGGTCCAGGCCGCGACGATCCGTTCGACCTCCGCCCGCTCCACTTCGGTCAGACCGCGGAGCGGCGCGCGCACCTCAGGGCCGATCGGAACGCCGCGGAAGCCGAGCACCGCCTTCGACGCCGCGTGGAAGGGGAACCGCTGAAGCTGGGCGCGCAACGCCGTGGCCCTCTCCCCCGCCTCGGCCGTCCGCTCGCGGACGATCGGCACGACGGCGTCGGGGAAGCTCGCGGCGAGGCCGGAGACCGCGCCGGCCGCTCCCGCGGCGAGCCCACGCTCGAGCAACGACTCGGCGCCGACGAAGACGTCGAGCCCGGCGAGGAGGTACGGCTCGAGCCGTTCCCAGGGGCTGTCCGAGACCTTCATCCCGGCGAGGTTCGGCGCGCTCTCACGCAGCCGCTCGATCACCGGCAGCGGAATCGCGTAGCCGCTACGCGCCTCGAACTCGTAGAGGTAGAACGGCACCGGCGCGCAGGCTGCGGCGGCCGCCTCGAAGTGTGTGAGCAGCTCGTCGTCGTCGAGGGCGTAGTACGGCGGCGCGATGACGGCGACGGCGTCGGCGCCGGCCGCGGCCGCGTGGTCGGCGAGGAGCACCGTGTCCCACGTCGTCTGCGCACCGCAGTGGACGGCCACCTGGAGCCGACCGCGCGCCGCGGCCGAGAACGCGGTCGCGATCTCCCGCCGCTCCTCGGTCGAGAAGAGAACGCCCTCGCCCGTGGTCCCGAGCGCGAGCACGCCGTCGACGCCCTGCCCCACGAGGAAGTCGAGATACGGGCCGACGCCCGCGGCGTCGAACCCGCCATCCCGGAGCGGCGTCACGGCCGCTGCGAGCGCTCCTTTCAGCACGGCCGCACTCTAAGCTCCTCGCCGTGCCCGACAACCTCCGCACCGAGCGCGACGGCGACGTCCTGCGCATCACGTTCACGCGTCCCGACCGGCGCAACGCCTTCGACGCAGCGCTGATCGCCGAGCTCGCGGAGGCGTTCGTCGGCGTCGGCCGCGCCCGCGCCGTCGTGCTCACCGGCGACGGGCCGAGCTTCTCCGCGGGCGCCGACGTCGACTGGATGCGCTCCTCCGTCGACCTCTCGTACGAGGAGAACGTCGCCGACGCGAACGCGCTGCGCGCGATGCTCGAAGCAATCGACGGTTCCCCGGCGCCGGTCGTCGCGCGCGTACAGGGACACGCACTCGGCGGCGGAGCCGGACTCGTCGCTGCCGCGGACATCGCCGTCGCCGCGCCCGACGCGATCTTCGCCTTCTCGGAGGTGAAGCTCGGGATCATCCCGGCCGTCATCTCTCCCTTTGCGCTCGCCCGGATCGGCCCAGGCCCGGCGCGACGCTACTTCGTGACCGGCGAGCGCTTCGACGCAGAGACCGCGCTCCGAATCGGGCTCGTGCACGAGGTCGCGGAGGATCTCGACGCTGCGGTCGAACGCGTCGTCGGCGAGCTCCTCTCGGCCGGCCCGCAGGCGGCCCGCTGGGCGAAGCGTCTCGTGCGCGAGCGTCCGGACGGGCCCGAGACCGCGCGCTGGATCGCCGAGCGGCGAACGAGCGACGAGGGACAGGAGGGCCTGCGCGCCTTCCTGGAAAAGCGCCCGGCCAGCTGGCGCTAGCCGGACGAAGAGCTGCGCTCTTCGCCCGGGAGTAACGGAACTCCGCCAAGGGGAGAGCGCGGTCTCCCCTTGGCTCCGTGCTGAAGGCACATTGGGGTGCGTCGGCTCGGGATCCTGATTCCGTCGCGGGGTTCGAAACGTTGAACCAAAGCCCCCTAAAACGGCCGGAGGCTAAGCCACGGCGAAGCCAGGCTTAGCCGCAGGCCGGACCGCGCTCGCGCCGGCCTCTGCTGCGCGCGAGCGCACAACGGAGCCATCCCGTCCAGAGCACCGAAAACCAGAAACAGCACGGAGCCGCCGGGAGACCACGCTCTCCCGGCGGCGTAGTTCCTTCTCCCAGCGAGCAAAGCGTCAGCTTCGCGAGCTACTTGCAGTCGGCGCAGAGGCCGACGATCTCGACGCGATGGTCGGTCGCGACGAAACCGTGTTGCTTCGCGGCGGCGGCTACCCAGTCGTCGAGCCCGCACTCCTGGATCTCGACCACGCGATGGCAGCGCTCGCAGAGCAGGTGGTGATGATGCTCGTCGCCGCAGAGCCGGTAGCACTGCTCGCCGCCGTGGTGCGAGAGGACGTCGACGACGCCCTTCTCGCTCAGCAGCGCGAGGGTGCGGTAGACGGTGGCCAGACCGGCGGCGGAGTCGCGCTGCCGGAGCCGACCCCAGAGCTGCTGCGCCGTCACGTCGTCGCGCTCCTGCGCGAGCTCCTCGAGCACGTCGAGGCGACGCGTCGTCGCCCGGACGTTGCTCCGCTCTAGCAGCTCCGCGAGCTCTTCCCGCGTCCTTGTCACGTCCAGTATCCTAGCCAGGATGCGAATGAGAACCGTTATCGTTCTCGCCGTATCCGCACTACTTCTGGCGGCGTGCGGGAACTCCACGGCGGCGGGCGGGAAGCTGCCGGTCGTGTCAGCGGAGAACGTCTACGGGAGCATCGCGTCGCAGATCGGCGGCTCCCACGTCTCGGTCACGTCGATCCTCACGAACCCCGACGCCGACCCACATCTCTTCGAGCCGACCTCGTCGAGCGGCCTGGCGGTGGCCGACGCGAAGGTCGTGCTGCAGAACGGGCTCGGCTACGACGTCTTCATGACGAAGCTCGAGGACGCCGCCCCGAGCAAGAGCCGCAGCGTCGTGACGATGGCGGACGTGCTGGGCGTCCACGGCAAGGACGCGAACCCGCACCTCTGGTACGACGTGCCAAAGCTCGACCGCGTCGCGACGGCGATCTCCGCTGCGTTCGCCCGCGCCGATCCGTCCCACGCGGTCGCGTACCGCCGTGGCCTCCGCCGCTTCGAGCGCTCGCTCGGACCGCTTCGGCGCGAGGTCGCGACCATCCGCAGCCGCTTCGACGGCGCACCCGTCGCATACACCGAGCCCGTGCCCGGCTACCTCGTCTCGGCGGCGGGACTGCGGAATCTCGCTCCCGACTCGTTCACGCGGCCGATCGAGGAGGGAACCGAGCCGTCCGCCTCAGCCGTGTCGGCGATGACCGTGCTCATTGCGGAGCACCGCATCCGCGTGCTGCTCTACAACAGCCAGGCCGTCTCCCCCATCACGGCGCGGCTGCGGGCCGCCGCGTCGAGCGCCGGGATCCCGGTCGTCCCGGTGACGGAGACGCTGCCGCCGAACCTGAGCTTCCAGCAGTGGCAACTGGTCCAGGCTCGCGCACTCGCAACCGCGCTGGCAAAGCGATGAGCGTCGTCGCCGTCGACGACCTCGCGCTCCGCTTCGGCGCGCGCACCCTCTTCGAAGGCCTCGACTTCGAGCTCGAGCGGGGCGAGCTCCTCGCGGTGCTCGGGCCGAACGGAACAGGCAAGACGTCGCTGCTGCGGATCCTGCTCGGACTGCTGCAGCCGAGCGCCGGGAGCGTCGTGGTCGAGGGATGCCCGCCGCGCGAGCGCTGCCATCGAATCGGCTACGTGCCGCAGCAGCGGGTCTTCGACCGCGACACCGTCCTGCGCGGCCGCGACCTCGTGCGGCTCGGGCTCGACGGGCACCGCTGGGGCTTTGGACGCTTCAGCCCCGAGGATCGCGCCCGGGTGGACGCTTCGCTCACGGAGGTCGGCGCAGCGGCCTATGCGGACGCGCCGATCGGCCGGCTCTCGGGCGGCGAGCAGCAGCGGCTGCGCGTGGCCCAGGCGCTCGTCGCCGACCCCGTGCTGATCCTCGCCGACGAGCCGCTGCTCTCCCTCGATCTCGCGCACCAGCGCGGCGTCGTCGACCTGCTCGATGCGCGCCGAGAGAGGGCCGGCACGCCGGTCGTCTTCGTCACGCACGACGTGAACCCGGTGCTGCACAGCGTCGACCGCGTGCTCTATCTCGCTCCACCGGCGCCGCGGGCGCCGGGGTCTACCGGCCGGGCGTCGTCGGCTTTGCCGGCGACGCTTCCAGCCTCAGCCACGTGGGCGATCGGAACGCCGGACGAGGTGCTGACGTCGGAAACGCTCTCCGGCCTCTACGGCACTGAAGTCGACGTCCTGCGCGTGCGCGGCCGCGTCGTCGTGGTGGGGACGCCGGACGACCAGCACGTCCACCACGTCGAGGAGCACGCGCACTGATGTTCACCCAGCTCCTCGCGGAGCACTTCGTCCACACCGCGCTCTGGGCCGGCGCGGTCGCGGCCGTCGTGTCGGGCGCGATCGGCGTCTTCGTGGTCGCGCGCGGAATGAGCTTCGCGGTGCACGCGATCTCGGAGCTCGGCTTCACCGGCGCCGCGGGCGCGCTCGTGATCGGGATCGACCCGGTGCTCGGAGTGCTCGGCGGCTCGCTCCTCGTCGGGGTCGTGCTCGGCCTCCTCTCCCTGCGCGGGCGGGAACGGGACAGCGCCATCGGGGCGGTGCTCGCGTTCGGGCTCGGGATCGGCGTGCTCTTCCTGTCGCTCTACCAGGCCAACGCCACGTTCGCGACGAATCTGCTCTTCGGCAGCATCCTCGGCGTCTCCGACGCACAGTTGCGAGACCTCGCGATCGTCGGCGGCATCGTCCTCGTCGGCCTCGCCGTGGTCTACCGGCCGCTGTTCTTCTCCAGCGTCGACCCGGAGATCGCGGCCGCGCGCGGGGTGCCGCTGCGACTGATCTCGGTCGCGATCTTCCTCCTGCTCGCGCTGACGACCGCCGAAGCGATCCAGGTGGTGGGCGTCCTGCTCGTGCTCGCCCTCGTGATCACCCCGGCCGCCGCCGCGCTTCGGTTGACGGGGCGACCCGGGCTCGCGGTTCTCCTCAGCGTCTCGATCGCGCTCGTCTCGACCGAGGGCGGGATCCTGCTCTCGCTCGCGAAGCCCTGGCCGACGAGCTTCTTCATCACGTCGATCTCGTTCGCGGCCTACGTGGCCGCGCGGTTCGTCGACTGGAACCGCGGCCGTCAGGCAGCGAGCCCCGTTACTGCTCGCGCAGGCTCTGGAGCTGTCGCCTAGTCAGGTGGAGTGAGGTCTGAGCGGCCGCGAGCTTCCCGGCCGCGACGGTGACCCTGTACTCGACCGGACGCAGCGACAGCGGCGTCCGGAACTTGCCACTCGAGTTGAGGATCGGATGCGCGACGACGCGCCACTGCCCGCGTACGAGCCGCCAGACCGCGACGGACGCATCGGGGGCCGGCGAGACCTCCCCGGCCAGCACCCGCGCGCTCAGCGCCTGCACCTGGAGGTGCGGCGCGACGGCGACCGACAACGACGTCCCGCTCGTGCCGGGCGCGACGAGGCGGAAGGCGGTGCTGGCGCGAGGCTGGAGTTGCAGGTGCGCCGGGCCTGTGACCTGGCGGACGGTCGTCCACGCGCCGGTCGGGCTCTTCTGCTGCAGCAGCGCGCCTGCCACGTCCGCGGCGCGCGCGTCGACGGTGACGTGGCTGCCGTAGAGCACGTGGCTGCTGCTCGCCGAGAGCTGCAGCTCGCCGATCGAGAACCACGTCGACAGGAGGTGCAGCGCGCGGGACACGGCGGCTCCGCTGCGCGTGACCTGGGCACCCGACGCGAGCCGGAAGACCACCGACTCGACACGCGCGCTCTCGTTCTTCTGCATGTGCACGGACTCGACCGCGCTCCCAAGGCCGAGCCTCGCGGCCAGGCGCGACGAGGTGAGGTCGTAGGGCCCCCAGTCGTGGTGCGGGGAGTAGGTGTCGTACGGATCCGCCACCGAACGCAGGTACGGGATCGGCGCCGAGCCGGGCCACGCGTCCTGCACGGCCTCGGTGCGGCCGCCGGAGCTCGAGGAGTAGTACGTCCGGGCGACGTTGCCGTCGTACGTCAGCACCTCGCCCAGCGTCGCGTAGACGGCGTGGTCCGAGCGCGGCGTCTCGGCCCTGACGCCGCCGTACACCTGGTCGGCCGTCGTGGGCACGAGGTCGTACCACGAGCTCGGCCTGAGCTGAGCGACGGCGTACGAGCGGGCGGCGACCGCCTGCGCCTCCAGCGCCGCGACGGGCCAGCGCGACGGCGACTCCGACGGGACGACGCCGCGCAGGTAGGTATCGAGCGTGAGTCCGTCGACGACCGAGACGCCTGCACCCTGGCTGCGGAGGGCGAGCGTCCCGTGGTACTCGCGCCCGTCGAACGTGAGCGGCGCGCGGGCGCAGTCGAAGACGGCGAGATGCCCGAAGGAGAGGCCTTGCCCCTTGTGCCGCACGGGGAGGACGAGCCGCGGCCCGACGCCGTAGGTCCCGGCCGGAAGCGTTCGCGTGAGCCGCCGGCCGTCGGTGACGCGCATCGGCGTGGCGCAACCGATGGTGACGGAGCTTGCGCCGTGCGTGAGCAGGACGCGCACGCGCGCCTCGCCGACGTGCCCCATCTTCGTGCCCGGGTAGTAGTGCGAGAGGATCCGGCGGTACTTCCAGCCGTGCAGCGCGTACCCGTAGGCGCCCCACTGGCTCAGGCCGACGCCGTGCCCCCAGCCGTGGCCGGTGACGATCAGCGCCGTTCCTGCGCGGGCCGACGCAGCGCTCACAGCGGCGACCGCCGAGACCACCATCACCACCGCAATCCCGAGCTTCACCCGCAAACCGCAGTCCCACCTTTGCGTCGCGTCAAACGAGGAAGAGTAGAGCCGACTCCGCGGAGTCGCACGAGTCTTTAGGCGGGGTGGAGCCTAGACTCACTCGCCATGCGCCGGCTGCTCGTCGCCAACCGAGGGGAGATCGCGCTGCGCATCTTCCGCGCCTGCCGTGCCGAGGCCGTCGAGACCGTCGCGGTCGCGGCTCCGGACGACCGCGGCGCGTGGCACACGGAGTCCGCAGACGCGCTCGTCGAGATCTCGTCGTACCTCGACCCCGGCGAGCACGTGCGCGCCGCGCGGGAGGCCGGCGCAGACGCCGTTCATCCGGGGTACGGCTTCCTCTCCGAGAGCGCCGAGCTCGCCGAGGCAGTGCTCGAGGCGGGACTGACCTGGGTCGGCCCCCCGCCGGCGGCGCTGCGGGCCGGCGGCGACAAGCTCGCCGCGAAGGAGACGGCGCGCGCGGCCGGCGTCCCTGTCCTGCCGAGCGGGACTCCGGAGGAGATCGGCTTCCCGCTCCTCGTCAAGGCAGCGGCGGGCGGCGGCGGGCGCGGCATGCGGGTCGTGCGCGCGCCCGAGGAGCTCGACGAAGCGCTCGCCGCGGCGCGGCGCGAGGCGGCGGCGGCGTTCGGCGACGACTCCGTCTTCTGCGAGCGCTTCCTCGAGCGGCCGCGCCACGTCGAGATCCAGCTCCTCGCCGACGGGCACGGCAACGTCGCGGCGCTCGGCGAGCGCGACTGCTCGATCCAGCGCCGCCACCAGAAGGTGCTCGAGGAGTCGCCCTCCCCCGCGCTCGACCCCGAGCTGCGGACGCGGATGAGCGACGCAGCGGTCGCCTTCGCGCGCGCCATCGGCTACGAGAGCGCGGGCACCGCCGAGTTCGTGCTCGACGACCGCGACTTCTGGTTCCTCGAGCTCAACGCGCGGATCCAGGTCGAGCATCCGGTCACGGAGCTCGTGACGGGGATCGACATCGTGCGCGAGCAGCTCCGGATCGCGTCCGGAGCGGCCCTGTCGAACTTAGTAACAGACTGTTACTTGCGAGGGCACGCGGTCGAGGTGCGGCTCTACGCCGAGGATCCCCGCTCGTTCCTCCCCCAGGCCGGCCGGCTCGAGCGGCTGCGGTTGCCCGAGGGGATTCGCGTCGACTCCGGGGTGCGCGAGGGCGACGAGATCGGCACCGCGTACGACCCGATGATCGCGAAGCTCATCGCGGCCGGAGCGACGCGCGAGGAGGCGTTCGACCGCCTGGCGCGCGCACTGCGGGAGACGGAGATCGCCGGCGTCACGACGAACCTCCCGTTGCTGCGGTGGCTCGTCGCACACCCGCTCGTCCGCGCGGGCCGCGTCACGACCGCGTTCCTGACCGAGAACCCGCCGCTCTCGGAACCGCCGGCCGCCGCGCCCGCCGAGGTCTGGAGCGATCCGTGGCGGCTCAACCTCCCCCCTCCGCCGTCTCGGCCGCCGCCCGACGTCGACGCGGAGGCCGACGCGCACGGCTCCGGCGGGCACGAGCAGTCGCAGGTCGTCGCTCCGATGCCCGGCACGGTCATCCGCGTTCTGGTCGAGCCGGGCGCCAGGGTGGGCGCGCGGGAGCCGCTCGTCGTGCTCGAGGCGATGAAGATGGAGACGCCGCTCGTCTCGCCGTACGAAGCGACGGTGCGAGCCGTCCACGTCGACGAGGGCGACCGTGTCGCCGGCGGCGCCGTGCTCGTGGAGCTCGACGAGTAGTGGAGGTCGTACAGCTCCGCGCTGCGGCCGCGTTCCTCGAGGAGGCCGAGCCGTTGCTTCTGGCCGACGAGGCACGGCAGGCGGCGCCGCCGACGAACGTGCCCGGGTCGTCCCGTATCGCGACGACCGACGACCGTGAGCTCGCGCTCGGCTGGTGGATCGCCTTCGGCGACGAGGTACTCCGTCAGGGAGGCCCGGGCCGCGACCGCGCCGAGGAGAGCATCGACCACCGGCTCCGCTCACCGGCCGCCGGGATCCTGCTCTGGGAGGACGGCGGCAAGCCGGTCTCCGTCGCCGGCTGGGGCGGCCAGACGCCCAACGGCATCCGGATCGGACCGGTGTACACCCCACCCGAGTTGCGCGCCCGAGGCTACGCGACGGCGGTGACGGCCGAGCTCTCGCGACGCCTGCTCGACGGCCGCCTCTTCGCCGGGGGCCGCCGCTTCTGCTTCCTCTACACCGACCTCGACAACCCGACCTCGAACGCGATCTACGAGCGGATCGGCTACCGCCGTGTTGCGGAGTCCGCGGAGATCTCCTTCGGCTAGCTCGCCCGAAGCCCTCGAAGCTGGAGGCCGGATCGCGCGCCGGCCTCTGCCGCGCGCGAGCGCCCGACGCAGGCCTCCCGCCCAGCATCCAAAACCAAGCAGCACGGAGCGCGGTCGAGACCGCGCTCTCGACCGTGCGGAGTTCCTTCCAAAAGCTCTTTCCTAGCTAGGAAAGAGCTTTTGCAGCTTCATGGCGGCGCCCATGTCGCCCTGGAGCTTGAGCTTGCCGGTCATGTAGGCACTCGTCGGGTTCTGCTCGCCCGCGATGATCTTCTCGAAGATCTCCTGGGAGGCGCTGATCGTGCAGTCCGCGCCCTCGTCGATGCCGTCGTGGACGCTCACGCTGCCGTCGGTGACCTTGACGGTCCACTGGCCCGCGCCCTCGATGTCGAAGCCGTACGAGTTGTTCATGCCCTCGATCTTCGACGTGTCCGCGCGAGACGGAAGCGTCTCGAAGAACTCCTGCACGGTGCCTGGCATCTATCGCTCCTTTCGGGATCGCGGGGCGTCGGGGCGAGTCTATGCGCCGCCGTCTTCGTTGCAGCGATACCATCGCGCTCCGTGACGAAGGTCGAGATCGCCCTTCCCGGTCAGGCGGGAGCGGATGCGCTGGCGCTTCCCGTGACCCAGCCGCTCGGCGGCGACGGCGCGAAGATCGTCGACGACAAGCTCGGCGGTCTCCTTGCAAAGCTCGGAGAGAGCGGAGAGCTGCGCGGCGAGCGCGGCGAGGCGGTCCTCCTCCACCTGAACGGCGAGCTCGAGGCGCCGCGCCTCGTCGCGGCGGGCGTCGGGGAGCGCGACGATGTCGACGCCGATGCGCTGCGCACGGCGGCCGCTGCTGCCGCGCAGGCACTGGCGCGCGTCGGCGGAACGCTCGTCTGGCTGCTCGACGAGTCCCTGCCCGTGCCTCTCGACGAGCAGGCCGCGGCCCTTGTCGAGGGAACGATCCTCGGCGCCTACTCGCCGGGCCGCTGGAAGTCCAACGACGAGACGCGCGCACCCGAGCGGATCGTGGTCGGCCACGCGGCCGACCCCGCGCTGCAGGCGGCCGTCGAGCGCGCGGCGATCGTCGCCGAGCGGGCGAACCGCGCGCGCGACCTCTCGAACATGCCGCCGAACGAGCTCACGCCGCACACGCTGGGCGAAAAGGCGAAGGAGCTGGCGGCCGAGCACGAGCATCTGACGTGCGAGGTCCTCGCGACGAAAGACCTCGACGACCTCGGCATGGGAGCCCTGACCGCCGTGGGCCGCGGCAGCCGCAACGAGCCGCGCCTGATCGTCCTGCGCTACGACCCGCCCGACGCGAAGGGCGATCTCACGCTCGGGCTCGTGGGCAAGTCGATCACGTTCGACGCGGGCGGCATCTCGATCAAGCCGTCCGGCGGGATGCAGGACATGAAGGGCGACATGTCGGGCGGCTCGGGGACGCTGCACGGCATCGGCGCGCTCGCGGCGCTCGGCACTCCCGTGCGCGCGATCGCCGCTCTCGCTGCGGCCGAGAACCTGCCCGGGGGCGACGCGTTCCGTCCCGGCGACATCCTCCGCGCTGCGAACGGCAAGACGATCGAGGTCATCAACACCGACGCCGAGGGACGCCTCGTCCTCGCCGACGCCCTCTGGTATGTGCGCCGCGAGGGAGCGACGCACGTCCTCGATCTCGCGACGCTCACCGGCGCGATGGAGCTGGCGCTCGGCGACCTTTACGCCGGCGCGTTCGCGAACGACGCCGACTGGGAGGAGAAGATCGTCGAGGCCGGCCGGCGCAGCGGGGACCTCGTCTGGCCGTTCCCGCTCCACCCGCGCTACCGGCGCTACATCGACTCGGCGTTCGCGGACATGAAGAACGGCTCGACGCTGCGCCAGGCATCCCCGGCGCTTGCCGCCGAGTTCCTGCACGAGTTCGCCGGCGACGGCCCCTGGTGCCACGTCGACATGGCCGGCCCCGCCTTCCTCGAGCGCAGCCGCGGCGACTACCTGCGGGTGCCCGGCGGAACGGGCTACGG
>DATBAH010000166.1:0-2706 GCA_036271615.1 Gaiellaceae bacterium | reverse complement strand
AGACGGCGCCGAGAGCCGGGACTCATCGCAGGTCGAGGCCGAGCCAGGCTGCGAGATCGGCGATCTCCCTCTTCACTGCCGCCCTCCTGGCGGCGGTGAACGGCACGTCCTCGTGGATCGCGTGCACGCGAAGCACCGAGGCCTTGCGGTCTGCGATCGCGTCGAGCTTCCCCACCAGCCGGTCGCCGTGCAGGATCGGCAGCGCGAAGTAGCCCCAGCGGCGCTTCGCGGCCGGCTTGTACATCTCGAGCGTGTACTCGAAGTCGAACAGTTCCTCGGCGCGGCCGCGGTCGTGGACGAGCCGGTCGAACGGCGACAGCAGAGCGGTCCTGCCCTTGAAGCCGCCGCCCAGGTACCTCGGGTCGACACGCCACTCGCCCTTGACTCCCTCGACGACGGCCGGCTCGCCGGCCTCGCCGACGTGGATCGGCTCCATCGGCATCTCCCGCGCCTGCGCCCGCGCGATGCCGAGCGCGCCGAGCCGCCGCTCGTTCTTGATTCGCGCCGCCTCCTCGACCGACAGCCCGTCCGCGCCACCGGCGTAGACGCGGTCGGCGAGATCCCACAGCCTCTCGCGCCCGACGCGGCCGGCGATCGCCACCTCGCCGCGTCCCTGCATGAACTCGAGCATCATCGTGACGTTGCGGTTGTTCGTCCAGCCGGTCGACGCCCAGGCCACGGCGCACGTATCCGGAATGTCGCGCGAGGCGAGGCAGCCCGACCGTTCGAGCAGCTCGAGGATGTCCCGGCGAGCGCGCTCGTTGTCGCGTAGCCACTTGCGCGATCGCCCGTGGCTCGGGCGGTCCGCCGCTCCTGCGAGGTAGAGGCCGAGATCGCTCATCGGCCGCACGAGCGCGTCGAACTCGAAGAGCGTCCGGTCGACCTCGAGCGCCTGCTTCAGCTGCTCCGGCCGGTAAGAGGATCCCAGACGGCTCCAGGCGACGAGGTCGGCGTTCGGCGCGACCGCCGCGGTCGGGTCGACCTGCAGCAGCGTCAGCCTCTCGACGACCGCGAGCAGGGTCTTGGGCCGCGGAGCATCGAGCAGCTGTGCCCGAACCGCGATGCGCCGCGCCTGCGTCTTCGTCAGCCGGTGCACCGGCGAGAGGGTAGGCGATCCGAGGAGCCGGTACCGTGGACCCGGACGGATCGTGAGAGCCGGCTACGTCAGACGCTTTTCGCCCGTGGAGCGGCTGCTGCACTGGCTGAACGCGCTCGGCTTCTTCTTCCTGCTCACGACGGGGCTGATCCTCTACCTGCCGAGGCTCTCGGTGCTGGTCGCGCGCCGGCAGTTCATCCAGAGCATCCACTTCTGGGGAGGCGTGGTCTGGCTGGGGGCGCTGGCGGCCGTCCTTCTGCTCGGCGCACGCCGGCTGCTCGCGACCGCGCGGGATATCGAGACGTTCGACCACGACGACGTGGTCTGGCTCCGTGGCGGCAGGGCGCCGCAGGGAAGGTTCAACGCGGGCCAGAAGATCAACGCGGCGCTCACGGCCGCCTTCACGATCCTGTTCGGCGTGTCCGGACTTCTGCTCTGGTTCGGCGAGCAGGACACCCGGTTCCGCTTCGCGAGCACGGTGATCCTCCACGACGGACTGATGTACGTCTCGCTCGTGCTCCTCGTCGGCCACCTCTACCTCGCGCTCATCAACCCCGCGACTCGGCACTCGTTGCGGGGCATGACGCTCGGCGACGTGCGGGTCGAGTGGGCGATGAAGCACCACGCGAAGTGGGAGCCGGAAGGCGTCCGGATCGATCGCGGGACGCGCTAGGCCGGAGCGACGACCGCGTTGTCCGCGGAGAGCAGCGCGACGACCTCGGCGCGAGTCGTGACCCCGAGCTTCCGCTCGACGGAGCCGACGTGACGGCGAACCGTGACGGCCGCGACGCCGAGCTCCTCGGCGATCTCCGCCGTGCTCGCGGCGCGCAGCAGCAACTCGACGACCTCCCACTCGCGTGCGGTGAGCGCGACCCGGCCCTTCCCGGCGAGAACTACCGAGCGCCTGCGCTCGCGGGTGCGCAGCTCGTCGAGGAGCCGCGAGACGAACCTACGGGGCACGGCCGGCTCGCCGCGGAGCGCGCCCTGCACGACGAACGGCAGGCGGGACGGGTCGAGGTTGTTCGTCAGATAGCCGCTCGCGCCGGCGCGCACCGCGGCCATGAACTCCTCCTCGTCGAGCTTGTTCGTCAGGAGGATCACGGCGGCGGACGGCACCCGCGTGACGATCTCGTTCACCACGCGAAGTCCCTGGCCGGAACGATCGAGCCCGAGCAGACAGACGTCGGGATGGTCGCGCACCGCTGCGTCCACCGCGGAATCGGCGTCGGCGGCCTCGGTGCAACGGGCTTCCGGCTCGAGCGCGAGGCGGAGTCCTACGCGCGTCGGCAGGCGCTCGGCCGCGATGAGCACGTGCGCGCGCTTGGTCGGCGTAGCGCCGCTCACGGTCTCGCGACTCCAGAGACGACAGGTCCTCCGACTACGATTGGCGCATGAAGGTGCTCATCGCCGACGACCACCGGCTGATCGTGGAGGGCGTGAAGCGCGCCCTCGAGGAGGCGCCGGACTTCGAGGTGGTCGGCGAGTGCAACTCCGGCTCGCAGGTGCTCCCGCTGGTCGGGCGCACGAATCCCGACATCGTTCTGCTCGACCTGCGCATGCCGGGTGCCGACGGGCTCGCGTGTCTCAGCCGCATCCGCAAGCAGTACCCC
>DATBAH010000165.1:0-13705 GCA_036271615.1 Gaiellaceae bacterium | reverse complement strand
CAGGACGACGTCGTCGACCTCGTCGTGCAGCGACTCGGCGAAGCGCCGGATGTCGTCGAGTTGCTCCTGGATGTGCAGCGGCTCGTCCAGCCAGCCGAGCCACTGCGCCTCGTCGCCTCCGGTCCAGACCGTGGAATCCCGCTCCCAGATCCCCTCGATCAGGCCCTCGCGGTTCACCGCTAGACGGCCACGGCCTCGCGCTTCGCCTTCACGCCGTCGAGCAACTCGGCGAACGAAGCGGAGAACTTCTCCACGCCTTCCTTCTCGAGTGTCGCCACGACGTCGTCGTAGTCGACTCCGACCGCGGCGAGCTGATCGAACAGCCGGTGCGCCTCGTCCACTCCCTCGAGCACGGTGTCGCCGCGCACCTCGCCGTGATCCTGGAACGCCTTGATCGTCTCCTCCGGCATCGTGTTCACCGTGTGCGGCCCGATCAGCTCCTCGACGTAGAGGACGTCGCGGTACGCAGGGTTCTTGGTCGAGGTCGAAGCCCAGAGGCACCGTTGCGGCAGAGCGCCCTTCGCCTCGAGAGCCTCCCAGCGCGAGCCGGAGAACGCCTTCTCGTAGTTCTGGTACGCGATGCGCGCGTTCGCGATCGCGAGCTTGCCGCGGAGCGCCAGCGCCTCGTCGGAGCCGATCGCCTCCAGCCGCTTGTCGGTCTCCGTGTCGACGCGCGAGACGAAGAAGCTCGCGACCGAGCGCACCTTCGCCGGGTCGCCGCCGCCCTCGACGAACCGCTCCAGGCCGCGGAGATACGCCTCCATCGACGCGCTGTGCAGCTCGAGCGAGAAGAGGAGCGTCACGTTGATGCTGCGGCCCGCCGCGATGCAATCCTCGATCGCCTGAATGCCGGGCTTCGTCCCCGGGATCTTCACGTAGAGGTTCGGCCGGCGGATCCACTCGTGCAGCCGCATCGCCTCGGCGTAGGTCGCCTTCGTGTCGTAGGCGAGGTTGGGATCGACCTCGATCGAGACGTAGCCGTCCTCCGGATTCCGCTCGTGCACGGGCGCGAGCAGGTCGAGCGCCGACTCGACGTCACGCACGGCGAGGTGGAGGAAGATCTCCTTCGGATCCTGCTCGCGCTCGAGCAGCAGTCTCACCTGCTCGTCGTACGCGTCGCTCTGCGAGAGCGCCTTCTGGAAAATCGTGGGGTTCGAGGTCACGCCCACCACCGCGTCCTCGTCCATCAGCCGCTTCAGCTCGCCGCTCTGGACGAGGTCGCGCGAGAGGTAGTCGATCCACACCGACTGCCCGCGTGCGCTCAGCTTGTCGAGTCTCGATTCAGCCACTTCGCATCCCCTCTTCCATCCGTCGGATCATCTCCAGTCTGGCGGCGTGACGCTCCTCTCCGTCGAAACGTGCCGCGAGAAACGTGCGCACGAGGTCGGCCGCGAGGCTCGGCCCCACGACCTCGGAACCGAGGCAGAGGACGTTCATGTCGTCGTGCTCGACGCCCTGGTGCGCGGAATACGCGTCATGACAGATGGCTGCCCGGATGCCGACGATCTTGCACGCGGCAACCGAGGCGCCGACGCCGGAGCCGCAGACGAGAACGCCCCGCTCGGCCTGGCCATCCTTGATCGCGGCGCCGAGCTCGGCGGACTTGACCGGATAGTCGATCCGCACCGCGTCTGTGTCGGTGCCGAGGTCGACAATCTCGTGACCGCTCTCGCGCAGGGTTTCGAGGAGCCTGTCCCGGAGATGGACGCCTCGATGATCGAAGGCAACGGCGACCTTCACGTGGCGGACCGTACCCGCTCGCGTCGTATGATCGAGCCATGAGCGACGTCGAGCTCTGGCGCGAGCTGGGACAGCAGCTCCGGGTCGATGCGATCCGGCCGGCGGCCAAGGCCGGCTCCGGCCATCCCACCTCCGGAATGTCGGCAGCCGACCTGATGGCGGTGCTGCTCGCGAAGTACCTGCGGTACGACTTCGACAAGCCGCACGACCCACACAACGATCGGCTCGTCTTCTCGAAGGGCCACGCGTCGACGCTGCTCTACGCGATGTTGCGCGCTGCCGGTGCGATCTCGGAGGAGGAGTTGCTGACGTACCGCCAGTTCGACTCGATCTTCGAGGGCCATCCGACGCCGCGGATCCCCTGGGTCGACGTCGCCACCGGCTCGCTCGGTCAGGGCCTTCCCTATGCGGTGGGCATGGCACTGGCGGGCAAGCGCCTCGACCGGCTGCCGTTCCGCGTGTGGACGCTCTGCGGCGACAGCGAGATCGCCGAGGGCTCCCAGTGGGAGGCGCTCGAGCACGCTGCGTACTACGAGCTCGACAACCTGGTGGCGATCATCGACGTGAACCGACTCGGCCAGCGCGGCGAGACGATGCACGGCTGGGATCTCGACTCGTACGCGAACCGCGCGCGCGCCTTCGGCTGCCATGCGATCGAGATCGACGGCCACGACGTCGAGGCGATCGACCGCGCCTACGCCGAGGCGACCGACATCTCCGGGCAGCCCGTCGTGATCGTGGCGAAGACGATCAAGGGCAAGGGAGACCCCGACGTCGAGGACAAGAACGGTTTCCACGGCAAAGCGCTCGACCACTCCGACGAGGTGATCGCGGCGCTCGGCGGCGTCCGCAACCTCGAGATCGACGTGGCGAAGCCGGACACGGGCGGCGCGAAGCACGAGTTCCCGGGCGGCGCGCTCGAGCTGCCGCGCTACGAGCTCGGGACCGAGGTCGCTACGCGGAAGGCGTACGGCGATGCACTCACGGCGCTCGGCAAGGCACGCGGCGACATCGTCGCGCTCGACGGCGAGGTCTCGAACTCGACGTTCGCCGAGGAGTTCCGCGACGCGATCCCCGAGCGCTACTTCGAGATGTACATCGCCGAGCAGCAGATGGTCGCGACCGCGGTCGGGATGCAGGTGCTCGGCTGGCGGCCGTTCGCCTCGACGTTCGCCGCGTTCCTCTCCCGCGCCTACGACTTCATCCGGATGTCCGCGATCAGCCGCGCGAACTACTGCCTCTGCGGCTCGCACGCCGGCGTGTCGATCGGCGAGGACGGGCCGTCGCAGATGGCGCTCGAGGACATCGCCGCGCTGCGCGCCGTGCACGGCTCGACGGTGCTGCACCCGTGCGATGCGAACCAGACGGCGAAGCTCGTGGAGAAGATGGCCGACACCGACGGGATCGTCTATCTGCGGACGCTGCGTCCCGCGACCCCTGTCGTCTACGGCCCGGACGAGGAGTTCGAGATCGGCGGCTCGCGGACGCTCAGGCAGGGCGACGACGTCGCGATCGTGGGCGCGGGGATCACCGTGCCCGAGGCGATGAAGGCTGCGGACACGCTCGCCCAGGAGGGCATCGAGGCGCGCGTCATCGACCTCTACTCGATCAAGCCGCTCGACGCCGAAACGCTGCGCTCGCTCACCTGTCCGATCGTGACGGCCGAGGACCACTGGGCCGAGGGCGGGCTCGGCGAGGCGGTGCTCTCCGCGCTCGGAGATGCCGACGAGCGTCCGCCCGTCGTCCGGCTCGCAGTGCACGAGATGCCGCACTCCGGCAAGCCTGCGGAGCTGCTCGCCGAGGCCGGGATCGACGCCGACGGCATCGCGGCGGCGGCGCGCACCCTGGCGCGGGCTCACGCCGGCGCTTCCTAGCTCAGGACCTCCAAGCCTTCGGCGAGCCACGCTCGCGCGCGGTCGACGTTCGGACCGCTCGGTGCCAGACGGACCGTTTCGAGCTGGAGTTCCGCCATTAGCCGCAGGGCCGTGCGCGGATCCGGCTCGGTCAGGGCCTCGTCGATCCTCTCCGCGAGGCGATCGGGCTTGATCGCGAGCGGCTCCACACGCGCGGCGAGTCGCTTCGCGGTGGGCTGGTGGATGCGGTTGAGGGCGAAGACGATCGCGAGCACGCGCTGTGCCGACTCGACGAGCCATTCCATCCGGGCGAGCGCTGCGTCGTCGTCGCGGGCGACCGTGAGCAGCCCTTCGGGTGCGAAGCCGCCCCAGCGCTCCGCGGCCTTCTCGATGCGCTCCGCCGCGAGCTCGTCGGGATAGGCGGCGAGCCGCTCCTGCCAGCCCGTGAGCAGGCCGCTCGTCCGCAGCGCGACAGCGTTCGCGAGCGCCTCTGCCGAGCCGCCGACGGCGAACAGCTCCTCGGCGAGCTCTCGCGACCACCAGATCGTCTCGACCGGTTGGCCGTCGAGGTAACCGAAGACACGTCGGGTCGGCGTGGCCGGATCCCCCCAACTGTCCCGCTCCTCCAGGCCCGCGCGCCGCGCGAGCTCGAACGCTTCTTCGAGCGTGACCTGCTCCTCGGTGACGACCAGCAGCTCGAGGTCCGACACCTCGTCTGCGACGCCGCGCGAGACGCTGCCCGTCAGAACCACCTCGATCGCCTCGGGCGGGAGGCCGTCGGCGATGCGCTGCGCGAGCGCCCGCAGCTCCTCGCTCCTGGCCGTAGGCACGCGGATGGTCACCCCGAATAGTCGAAGGTCGCGGCATACCCGCACGTGCCGCCGTAGTCGAAGGAGAGCGCTGGGTCGTCGACCCGGAGCTCCTCGACGACGAGTTCCTCGCCGTCCCGGTCATGACCTGGGATTACGCAGGTGACGGCCTCCTGGCCGTGATAGCGATCGCGAATCCGCACGGTCACGTGACCGCGGATCCGAAGCCACTGGCGGGCCCGGGCGTGGTCGACCTCGATCGCGACGGGACGTACCGCGAGCAACTCGTTCGCCTTCCAGGCCCACGGAAAGTGCGTCTCGGCGTCGCCGCCGAGCCTGCCGGTGAAAATCGCCTCGACGGCAGCCTGCTGCTCCTCGCTTCCGCGCTCGTCGAGGTAGAGGATCCAGGTCCACGGCGAGCCGGGCTCGTCGTCGTCGTAGCGGATCGCCAAGGCGACGGTCATGCCGGCCAGGTCTGCCCCGCAGGCGGTGCCTTCCTCGATCCGCCACGAGAGGACACCGGCGCAGACCCCGTGGGTGGAGCGCCCGCCGGGGACGCCGTCGATGCGGCGACAAGGGCAGATCGGATCGCAGTTGCACGACTCGAAGTAGCTGCCCCGGATGTGCCACGCGGTAGCCACTGCCACCGGCCGAATCTACAGTGGCTCGGCCATGGCAGTGGTCATCGCCTCCAACCTCCGCAAGGAGCTCGCCGGCTCGGTCCTGTTCGACGGCGTCTCCTTCTCCGTCGAGCGCCGCGACCGCGTCGCGCTCTCCGGGCCGAACGGCGCCGGCAAGACGACGCTGCTGCGGATCCTCGCCGGTGAGACCGAGAAGCACGGCGGCGAGCTGGCGTTCGCCAAGGGGACGCGTGTGGCGCTGCACGACCAGCGCCCGCCGCTCGAGCAGGAGCTGACGCTGCGCGAGTACGTGCTCGCCGGCGCGCGCGACCTCGTCGCGCTCGAGGACGAGCTGCGCCGGCTCGAAGGCGCGATGGCGGAGGGCGACCACGCGCAGGCGACGCTGAACCGCTACGCCGAGGCCCAGGCGCGGCTCGAGCACGCGGGCGGCTACGCCTGGCGCGACCGCGCAGCTTCGGTCGTGCGCGGCCTCGGCTTCGCAGAGGAGGACCTCGACCGCCCGCTACGCACGTTCTCGGGCGGGGAGCTGACGCGAGCCTCGCTGGCGCGCGCGCTCGGCGGCGACCCCGATCTGCTCCTTCTCGACGAGCCGACGAACCACCTCGACGTCGCGAACCTCGAGTGGCTCGAGCGCGAGCTTGCCTCGCTCGACGCGGCCGTGATCCTCGTCGCCCACGACCGCTGGTTCCTCGAAGCGGTGACGACGGCGACGCTCGAGCTCGAGGCGGGTCGCGGCACGTTCTTCCCCGGCCCCTGGCACGAGTGGCGGCGCGAGAAGGCGGCGCGGATGGTGCACGCCCAGAAGGAGGTCGAGCGCGCTCAGGCCGACATCGCCCGGCTCGAGCGTTTCGTCGAGCGGTTCCGCTCCAAGAAGAGCAAGGCGAAGCAGGCGCAGGCGAAGCTGACCCACATCGGCCGCCTGCAGGAGGAGCGCGCGGCCGCCGCCGACGAGGTCGGGCTGCTCTCGCGCCGCACGCGCGGCCTCGGCTTCGAGTTCCTCAAGCCCGCCCGCAGCGGGCGGATCGTCGTCGAGGCCGACGGCCTGGACGTGTCCGTCGCAAGTAACAGACTGTTACTAAGTCAGATCTCGTTCGCCGTCGAGCGCGGCGAGCACGTCGCTCTCGTCGGGCCGAACGGCTCGGGCAAGACGACGCTGCTCGAGAAGCTCGTCCGAGCCGACGGCGTGCGGATCGGACACGGCGTCCAGGTCGGCTACTTCTCGCAGCAGGAGATGGAGCTCGACGCGCGCGGCTCTGTCCTCCAGTGCGTCCAATCGATGACGGGGCTCGCCCGTCCGGACGCGCAGAACCTCCTCGGACGCTTCCTCTTCTCGGGCTGGGATGCCCACGAGAAGCAGGTCGCAGTGCTCTCGGGCGGCGAGCGGCGGCGGCTCGCGCTCGCTGTCACCGTCGCCTCCGGCGCGAACTTCCTCGTCCTCGACGAGCCCACGAATCACCTCGACCTCGAGAGCCGCGAAGCGCTCGAGGCAGCGCTCGACGCGTTCCCCGGGACGGTGCTGCTCGTCTCGCACGACCGCGCGCTGCTCGACGCGATCGCCGAGCGGACGCTGGCGATCGAGCACGGGAAGCTGCGAGCGTACGACGGCGGCTGGGCCGAGCTGCTGCGTGCGCGGGAGGAGCGGGAGGCCCGCGCAAACTCCAGGCCGCCGGTCGAGCGCGCGAAGCCGGCGCCGAAGCAGCCGGCGACGAAGACGAAGGCGAAGCCGCGGCGGACTTCCGCGCTCGAGCGGATCGAGGCGGAGATCGCCCTGCGCGAGGCCGAGGTGGCCGAGCTCGAAGCGAAGCTCGCCGAGGACTGGACCGACGTCGACGTGCTCGCAGCGCACAAGCGCAGCCGCGATGCGCTCACCGCACTGCTCGACCGCTGGGAGCTGCTCTTCGAGCAAGCACAGGCGTAGCGAATCCGGGCTACGCTGAATCCGTGGGCCGGGTCGGGGTTCTCGTGCTCGTCGTGGCGGCCGCTGCCGTCGCGGCGTCCGTAGCGCTCGCCGCGCGATCGCCGAAGCAGTTGCGCGCGGCGATCCTGGCGACCGCTTCGGCCCGCCACTCGGTCCACTATGTGAGCACGACCTCGGCTGCAGGCCACGCAATCCGAATCGTCTCCGACGTCGGCCGCGGCCGAGGCATCCAGCGGATCACGGTCACGAGCGGCAGCCAGTCCGGTCCGGCGACCGTGCTCGTCGTCGGCGGGTCCGCCTACATCAAGGGGAACGCGTTCACGCTGCAGAACTTCTTCCCCTTCACGCAGTCGCAGGCAACGCGCTACGCAGGGAAGTGGATCTCGATCCCGCCGACGAGCGGCGCGTATTCGAGCGTCGCGACCGACACCACGTTCGCCTCGTTCCTCGCCGATCTCGTACCTGGCAAGCACCTGGCGGTCGTGCACGCCACGGTCGCCGGCAGGAAATCCGTGGGGCTCCGAGGCACCGTCCGGCAAGCCAATCTCACGCTCGTCGAGACCGTGTACGCACCGGCGAGCGGGAAGCCGCTGCCGTTCGAGGAGAAGGCGATCGCAAAAGGCGTCCCGGGCTCGAGCGTGGCACGCATGAGCCGCTGGAACGAGGCGGTGCACGTCACCGCGCCGCCGAACGCAGTTCCGATCGCGACTGTCCTGGGGCACTAGAAGCCCTCCTGGCCGCTCAGGCCCAGAAGCGCTCGAAGGCCGAGTCGAGCGGCACCGCTGTCACGTTGCTGAGGAGCCCGTTCGCGACCCGGATCACGAGGGCCTGGTCGACGTCGAGGTCGATCCCGTCGCGGCTCCCCGTCGCGCGGTAGATCGCGACCGCCCAGTCGTCGTCGGCGAAGACGGTGTGGAGGTGACTGCGGTAGGTGCCTCCGGTCTCGAGGCCGGTGCGGCGAAGGAACTCGACGACGTCGCGGCGCCCGCGGTACTCGCCGCTCATCACGGTGTTGCCCGGCACCCGCCAGACGATGTCTCGCGTAAACGCGGCGGAGACTGCCATCGGGTCCTTGCCGAAGGCGGCGAAGACGCGCCGTACGAGGGCGGCGTTCGGATGCTCGGCCGTCATGCTTCCCCCGCGAGTGTCGCGACCACGGCCTCGGCGATCACCTTGAGGGGACGGCCGGAGGCCTGGCTCGCCTTCCGCAGGCGCGCGAACGCCTCCTGCTCGGAGAGCTGCTCCTTCTCCATCAGGAGCCCCTTCGCCTGCTCGATCACCTTTCGCGCCGCGAGCGCGTCGGAGAGCGACTCCGCCTCTGCGCGCACGGCCTGCAGCTCGTCGTGCCTCGCGCGCGCGGCCGCGATCGCGGGCAGGAGGTCTTGCTCGCGGAAGGGCTTCACGAGGTAGCCGAAGACCCCGGCCTCGACCGCCCGCGAGACGAGCTCCTCCTGTTCGTACGCGGTCAGCATCACGATCGGGATCGGCCGTTCCTCGAGAATCCGCCGCGCCGCCTCGATCCCGTCCAGCTTCGGCATCTTCACGTCGAGAACGGCGAGGTCGGGCTGCTCCGCGCGGGCGAGCTCGACCGCTTCCTCTCCATCCTTCGCCTCGGCGCACACGTCGAAGCCCGCGCGTTCGAGCAGCTCCCGCAGGTCGAGCCGGATGATCGTCTCGTCTTCGGCCACGAGGATTCTCACGCCTGCATCCTTGCGTTGCGAAGCCTGATGCCGCTGAAGCCGAGGCTCGCGCCGACCACCTCGTCCCAGAAGTGGAGGAGGTCCGGCTCGGTTTCGAGCTCGATCCCGGCCTCCTCGTGCCGCTCGGCGAGGTCGCCGAACTCGACGACCTCGAGCGGCTCGACCGGCGCTGCGGAGATCCAGAAGCGGTCGTCGTTCTCGACGAACGTGTCCTCGGGCATGCGGTAGGTGAGGACTCGAGTCGTCCGCATCGGCTCCAGCCATTCCGGCTCGACGACATGGACGCGCCGAGCCCGGTCGCCGCCGAGGAAGCGGTCCACGTCGCCCTCGGTCGTGGTGGACTCGGCCCAAAACGTCGCGCGCGGACATTCGCGCGGGAACCAGTAGAGCGGGAGCAGCCGCGTCGCGATCGCCCAGACCTTGCCGTCGCGGGGCTCGAAGCGGCCGATCGAGTCGTCCTCGCTCACGTGCCACAGCGCGTGCGGGCCTTCGCCCGCGTACGGAGGCGGCGCTTCCCTCACTGCAGCGACCGGACAAGCGCCGCGGGCTCGGGCCAGAAGAGGAGCGCGACGGCCTCCTCGCGCTCCAGCCACCTGTAGCCGTCGTGCTCCCAGTCGAGTGCGGGTTCCCACGCCTCGGGGGCCTCGACGACGAAGCACTCCACGCGAATGCCGTCGTACGCAAACGAGCTGTCGAGCGATGCGACCGGCGCGCTGAGCCCCGTCTCCTCCTGCAGCTCGCGGACGGCTGCATCGGCGAACGTCTCTCCCTGCTCGACGCCGCCCGAGACGAGGTGCCAGAACGCGTCGTTCTCCGGCGAGCGGTGGACGACGAGGAACTCGTTGCCGCGCCGCACCACGACGAGCACCTCTTGCGTCCTCACGCGGGAAACACAACCTCGGCTCGTGCCCCCGCGAAGGCGAAGCTGCCGTGGAGCTCGTCCGCGACGAGTGCCTGCACGATCGAGAGGCCCGTGCCGCTCGGGGCGCCGTCGGCGCCCGATCCCTCGTCGGCGATCGCGAGGAGGACGTCGCCGTCGCGGCGCGCAAGCTCGATTCGCACCGTGCCCGCGCCGTGCTCGAGCGCGTTCTGGAGCAGCTCGGAGAAGACGAGGGCGAGCGCGGTCGCCCGGGTGCCCGCGAGCGAGACCGGCTCGAGTCGCGCCTCGACGTCGCGTCCCGCACTGAGCCCTTGCACGAGCATCGCGCGCAGCCGGTCGATGAGCTCTGCCAGCTCGACGTCCTCCTCCCGCTGCTCGGTGAGCGACTCGTGCACGGCGGCGATCGCGAGGATCCGGTTGACGGAGTGCTCGAGCGCCTCGCGAGGATCGACGCCCTCCGCGCGAGCCTGCAGGCGCAGCAGCGAGGCGACGGTCTGGAGGTTGTTCTTCACGCGATGGTGGATCTCCTGAGCGAGGACTCCGCGCATCACCGCGCGGCCGTGCTCGAGCGCGACGGCGGCGTGGTGGGCGATCGCCTCCAGCAGCGCCCGCTCCTCGTCGGTGAAGGGCGTGTCGCGATCGGCCACGAGCTGGCCGATCTCGCGTCGCTTCCAGCGGAGGGGAGTGCGGACGGCGTGTTTCCCGGCGTGCCCCTCGGGCCAGGCGATCCGACCGTCCTCGAGTACGAGCGCGGCGCCGGTCGCGTGCACCGCGTCCATCGTCGTCTTCACGATCGCCTCGAGCGACTCCTCGAGGTACAGCGACTCGGACACGGCCTCGGAGATGCGCGCGAGTGCCTCGAGCTCGGCGACGCGACGCTGGGCGTCGGCGTAGAGCTTCGCGTGGACGATCGACTGGGCGACCTGGCCTGCGATCGCCTGCAGCAGCTCGATCTCGTCGGGCCGGAACTCGCGCGCCTCGCGCGTGCGGACGTTGACCGCGCCCGCGAGCTGCTCGCGCGCCAGGATCGGGACGGCGAGGATGGACTCGTACTCCGACTCAGGCAGGTTCGGGAACTCCTTCCAGCGAGGATCGAGATCGGCATTCGCCGCGATCGCTACGGGACGGCGCTCCGCGGCCGCCGTGCCGGTGATCCCTTCCCCCGGCCGCAGGCGAGGACGGCGCGTCATCTCGTCGAGCGGCGTTCCGTGGGTGGCCCGCAGGATCAGCTCGCCGGCAGCCTCGTCGTAGAGGTAGACGAAGCACGCGTCGGCGTCGAGCGCGGCCGCCACCTCGTTCGCCACGAGGTGCAGCACCTCCTCGAGGTCGAGTGTCGAGTTGACCGCGGCGATCGTCTCCGTCAGCAGCCGCAGGTGGCGGTCGGTCGATTCCACCGGCCTATCGTAGGGAGCGGTAGGCCCGCGACCCGTGCCTGCCCCACCTCCCAAGTAACAGACTGTTACAAAGTCCGACGTGGCCCTTGGAGCCACGGCCGGCCACGCAGGAATGCGGGTCGGCGCCGCAGCTAGTAACAGTCTGTTACTAGGAAGGACCTGGCGGTTTACGGCGGGACGAAGAACAGGCCGGCGATGCCCAGGCCGAAGACGGCGAGCGCAAGGAGCGAGTCCGGGCCGAGGCGGGCGTGGCAGTGCCTCGGGCGGCTGATCACGCCGAAGCCGTAGATCGCCGTCAGGGCGACACCGAGTGCCCCCAGCCACGCGTTGAGGTTTCCCGCCGACTCGAGCACCGGCCTTCCGGCGACGAGATCGGCGACGAGGAAGAGGCAGACCTGGAAGGAGTTGCCGCCGAGGATGTCGGCCATGGCGAGCGCGTTGTCGCCGAGCCGAACCGCGGCGAGTCCCGAGCTGATCTCCGGCAGTGCCGTCGCGGTCGCGAGCACTGTTGCCCCGAAGATCACGCCGTTGACGCCGATCCGGTTCGCGAGGTCGTTCCCGGTGACCTCCAGGGCGACTCCTGCGCCCAACGTGACGAGGCATGCGAGCCCGAAGATTGCCGCGACCCGCGCTGTCGAGGAGCCGGCATAGGGGTGCGGCTGATCCGGCTGCGCCCGCTCGCGGCGGCGACGTCCGGGCCGACTTCCCGGCGTCTCGATCGTCCAGCGGGGATCCTTCGACGCCAGGTTGATCACGTAGATGCCGACGACCCAGACGATCACGATTCCGAGGGAAGCAGGGTTGACGACGCCGCCGATCGCCGTCGAGGGCTTGAGGAGCGAGCCCATCTCGACGCCGGCGACCACGATCACCACCAGCAGCCCCTCGAGCACAGGGGTCAGCCGTCCGACGAGGTAGGTGAGCGGCCGTTCCGGGCCGACGGCGATGTCGCAGAGGAGCAGCACCATCGTCTGGATCGCGATGCCGCCGATCAGGTTCCCCGCGGCCAGCGGGAGGTTCCCCTGCGCCGCGGCCGAGATCGTGATCGCGAGCTCCGGCAGGCTGCCGGCGATCGAGAGGAGGATCAGGCCGCCGAGCGCGTCGCCGAGCCCGAAGCGCGCGTCCAGAGCGTCGGTGGACTTCGAGAGCGTGATCCCCGCGGCCCAGGTCACCGCGGCGGCAGCGAGGAAGATCAGCAGCAGAAGAGGCGAGCCGAGCCCGGCCACGCCGGAAACGATGCTGGCCGCGGCGGACGGAGCGGAGCCGCCCGCCGCAGCCTCAACTCAGCCGGCTCAGTCCTCGCGCCGGCGGTCTGTTGCGAGCGTCGCCAGCTCCCCCTCGCCGACGAGCTCCGCCGGAATGACGACGAAACGGATAGGCGTGAGCGCGCGCAACGTCGCCGTCCGGATGCCGCCTTCGAGTAATGCGCGCTCGCCGACCATCGTTCCGGGCCCCATCTCGGCGACCTGTTCGCCGTCGACCTCGACGCCGAGGATGCCGTCGAGGATGAGGTAGAGCTTGTCTCCCTCCGCGCCCTGCGTCACGAGCACTGCTCCCTCGCCGAGCTTTCGCTTGGCGAGTTTCTCGTCTCCCGAGAGCAGCGTCCGCGACAGCTCACGCTCGAGCGCGGTCTCCGCCGCCGAGACGACCGCCGGCGACTCGTCGTCGCCCCACGGCGTGTTGTCCCCGTGCGACTCGCGATACCACTTCTTGAAGTCGACCGTGCCGCTCTTCTGCACAAGGTTGCCCTCGTTGTCGTAGATCCAGTGGCGCGGGAACGGGCTCGCACCGACGAGCTCGTGGTCGACGCGGCCGTCCGAGTGGAGCACGAGGCCGAGCGTGGTCCACGCCGTCGCCGAATTGACCCGGAACATCGGCCCGCCCTTGACGAGCCGCGGCGCCGGGAAGCCCGCGCGCCCGCCGACCGTCTGGACGAACCGAACGCTGTCGCCGGAGATCTCGGGCTCGGCGCGGAGAACCTCGAACGCCACTCCCGGAACGACTATTGCCTTCGGGCCGACGCGGAACGTGGTCGAGCCCACCAGGCCGCCTCCCTCGTAGGCGTGGCGGACGATCTTGCCGTCTTCGACCTCGATCCACGCCCTCAGCTCGTTCGCCTCGCGGAAGCCGTCGGCGTCGCGCAGCCGCCCCAGGTCGCCCGGCTCGAGGCGATCGGGCGGCGGGTCGTCGTAGCGGCCCACCCCGAGCTCGAACGGCAGCTTCGGCAGGCCTTCGATCGCTTCCGACGGAATCCAAGAGATCGCGGTGACGGAACCCTCGACGCGCATTTGTCCTCCCCACTTGTTGATCTCCACTCGATTCAACACCCGGAGGAGGCTCGGTTCAAGGCTCCGAGCGGCATGAGGGGACGGCCCGGAAGCCGCCCCCCTTGCCGAGCTGCCTACAGAACTGCGAGGTACTTCTTCATCTCCCAGTCGGTGAGCTGCACGCGGTACTCGTCCCACTCCTTCCGCTTCAGCTCGACGTAGCGGTCGAAGATGTGCGGGCCGAGTGCCTTCCGCATCAGCTGCGACTGCGAGAACTCGTCGATCGCCTCGCCGAGCGTCTCAGGGAGGGAGACGATGCCACGCTCCCGCCGCTGCTCGGCGGTGAGGTGGTAGAGGTTCGTCTCCATCGGGTCCGGCAGCTCGTAGCCCTGCTCGATCCCCTCGAGCCCCGCATGCAGGAGCGCCGCGAACGTGAGGTACGGGTTGCACGCGGGATCGGGGCAGCGGATCTCGGCGCGCGTTGCCTGCTCGGAGCCCGGCTT
>DATBAH010000164.1:0-4855 GCA_036271615.1 Gaiellaceae bacterium | reverse complement strand
AGCTCCAGCAGGCGCTCGCGAAGCTCCGCGACGAGATCAGAGCGTTCGCGTGACGCTGGCTACAATGGCCGCCGCCGATCCCCGGTAGCTCAATTGGCAGAGCATCCGGCTGTTAACCGGAGGGTTGTTGGTTCGAGTCCAACCCGGGGAGCTGTTTCGTTGCGCCGGTAGGCTCAGGCGTCGTGCCCGACCTCCGCGACCGCTTCGACGAGCTCCTGCGGCGCCTCGGCGAGATCTCCGACATCGAGCGCGCCGGCTACCTGCTCGGCTGGGATCAGGAGACGAAAATGCCGCCGCTCGGCGCTCCCGTGCGGGCCGAGCAGCTTGCCACGCTGACCCGACTCGGGCACGAGCGCTGGACGGCACCCGAGCTCGGAGCGCTGCTCGAGGAGCTGCGGGAGCTGGGGGAGAGCGCGGAGCACGATTCGTTCGAGGCGAGCGTCCTCCGCGTCACGCATCGGGACTACGAGAAGAAACGGCACGTTCCGAGCGACTTGCGCGCCGAGATGAGGCGGGCGGGCTCGCTCGGCTACGTCGCCTGGCTCGAGGCTCGAGCGGCCGCCGACTACGAGATCCTGCGACCGTACCTCGAGCGCCGGCTCGAGCTCACGCGCGAGTACGTCGCGTGTTTCGCGCCGCCCGACGACCCCTACGACGTTCTCCTCGACGACCACGAGCCGGGCATGCCGACCGCCGACGTGGAGGCGATCTTCACCCGCCTGAAGACCGACCTCGTTCCGCTCGTCGCCGGGATCGGCGAGCCGGTCGACGACTCGTGCCTCCACGGCGACTTCCCGACCGACCGGCAGCGCGAGTTCTCGGTCGAGGTGCTCACGCGGTGGGGGATGGACGACGAGTCGTGGCGGCTCGACGACACCGTCCACCCGTTCGCCGCGAACATCTCGGAGGCGGACATCCGGCTGACCACGCGCTTCGACGACGACCAGCTGACCGGGATTCTGTCTTGCCTCCATGAGTTCGGGCACGGCCTGTACGACCGCCAGCTGGACCCGCGCTATTCGCGCACGCCGGTGGCGGAAGGCGCTTCCTATGGGTTCCACGAGTCCCAGAGCCGCCTGTGGGAGAACGTCGTCGGTCGCCGTCTGTCGACCTGGAGCTTCTTCTACCCGCGGCTCCAGGAGGCGTTCCCCGAGCGGCTCGCGGAGGTCTCCTTGCACGAGTTCCACCGCGCACTCAACCGCGTCGCGCCGGGCGTCCGCCGGGTCGACGCCGACGAGGTCACGTACTCGCTCCACATCATCCTCCGCTTCGAGCTCGAGCGGGAGATGCTCTCGGGCGAGGTGACTCCCGCCGACCTGCCGGAGGCGTTCGACGCAAAGCTCCGCGAATACCTCGGCGTCGAGCCGGCGAACGTCGTCGACGGCGTGCTGCAGGACGTCCACTGGTCGGATTCCAACTTCGGCTACTTCCCGACGTATGCGCTCGGGAACGTGATCGGGGTCCAGCTGTGGGAGCGGGCGACGAGCGAGCTCGGCGACCTGGACGAGGAGTTCCGGCGTGGCGAGTTCGGCTCGCTGCGCGAATGGCTGCGGGAGCACGTCCACCGCTGGGGTCGCTCGTTCGAGCCGCCCGAGCTGATGCAGCGGGCCGCTGGGGCGGCGCTCGATCCGGAGCCGTATCTCGCGTACCTGCACGCGAAGGTCGAGGCGCTCGAATCGGGGTAGATCTTGGACCGGCGGCGCTGCGCTAGACTCGCAGCGTGAGCTGGCTGTATATCGCCTTGCTCGCGGTCGCTGTCCTACTGGTCGCGGGCGCCGAATGGCCGCGGCTGGGTGAGCGGTTCGGCGCCGACTCGCGGCGCAGCCGGGAGCGGGCACGGCGCAAGCAGAACTTCCGCGTCGTCCGGGACGACGAGGCGGACGAGTTCGCAGCGAGTGTCGAGCGGGATCTGGCGAACCTCCCCACGATCGACGACCGCGAACGCCGCTCGCACTAAGACACGGTCCGCTACGCCGCCGGACCGAACGGGGAGCCGGCGTCGGCGTGCTGCGTCAACCACGCCGTCCGCAACTCCCGCGTCCGGCGCTCTAGGCCCTCGATCAGCCGCCGGGCTTCGTCGCGTTCACGCGAGAGCGCTTCGACTCGACGCACCTCGGACGCGATGTCGGCGAGCGGCGTCGCCAGGTCCGCGTTCAGCTCGGTCAGCCGCTCCTCGGCGGCGCGGAGGTGTGCCTTCGTCGCCCGCAGCCAGCCGCCGGCTTCGTCGTCGAGTGCCCGCAGCTCGGCTTCGGTCGCGACCTCGCCCGCGACGACTTGACGCAGGCGCGTGACGAGTGCGAGATCGAGCTTCTGAGGCAGACTGCTCACGGGGCCGAAGGAGACTTACAGATCCCGCGGGCTAGCGGCGGAGCGTCACCCTGGTGCGAACGGTGCGCGTGTTCGGGAGCACAGGTCCGACGTCCTCCATGTTCTTCGTCTCCTGGTAGTCCGACGCGGTGACGACGAGGGCTTTCTTGCCGGGACGAAGGCCCTTCGTCCGGAGATAGAGCACGCCGCCGGAGTACCTGAGGCGCACGGGCTTGCCGCCGACCCGCGCGTGGAACGACCGCGGGTCGACGCCCGAGCCGGAGTCGTGGACGGCGAGGCGGAGCGGCCGGCCGATCACGTGCTTGCGGCCGAGGAGCCGGATCGACGGCGGCGAGGTGTCGTTCACCCAGAAGCGGAACGTGAACGCGCCCGGCTTCGCACCGGTCGGCGTGTCGAATACGAACTCGTACAGGCCGGGATCGGGGAGCACTGCTCCGACGACGGGCTCCGCGGTGTCGAATCCCTGGTACGGATTCAGGCTCGCCGGGATCCCGGTGTAGCCGACCACGCGGTTCTCGTCCTCGCCGGCGACGAGGCGCGGCGAGACGCGGACGCCTCGTTCGTGACCGGTCACCACGACGCCGAAGTTCGCGACCTGCCGCCGCAGCGTGAAGCGGAACACCTGCTCAGGCCCGCCGAGCCGCGTCGGCACCGTTGGCGCGAGTCCCTGCTCGGGATAGCGATACGAGGAGACGCGCGACGGCTGGCCGGCGGTGTCGCCGTGATAGACGCCGGCCGAGCGCAGCGTGCGGTGCGGGTCGAGCCCGAGTCTCGGCACCTCGACATGGAACCAGAACGCGATCCGCCGGACGTCGCTACCGCGGGTCAAGATGACGAAGCCGGTGCCGTCGCCGGCCTCGGCCGTCGGCGACACCGTGAGCTGAAGCGCGAGCGTTGCTCCGGCGACGAGCGACGTCTTCTCCGGCGCGAGCTTCGCGCCGCGCGGCGCCGACTGTGTGTGGATCGAGACCGTCCACGGCTCGCTCCCGCCTCCTGCATCCGCGGTGGAGAGCTCCTTCGCGCCCGAGAACCCGCGACGCACGAGCCCCCAGCCGAGCGAGGTCGGATTCGTGAGGAGCAGCGGGTGGTCGGCGCGGACGAGGTCGATCCTCCCGCCGCCCTCGCGGAGTACCGAGACCGCGCCCGAGTGTCCGGTCGGGTGCACGGTGTCTCCCGTCGAGGCGAGCGCCGACTTCACCTGCTGAACCGTCCACGTCGGATGACGCTGGAGGAGAAGCGCCGCGGCGCCCGAGACGTGCGGCGCGGCCATGCTCGTTCCGTCGAGCGTCTCGAAGTCGTGCGCCGGGATGGAGGACAGGACGTCGACGCCGGGAGCCGTGACGTCGGGCTTCAGCAGGAGCGACAGGGGCGTCGGGCCGCCGGACGAGAACGAGGCGATGTGATCCGGCTGCGTCCCGTCGCCGCCCATCGTCGACGCGGCGGCCGTGATTGCCGCGGGTGCGTTCGCCGGCGAGCCGACCGAGCCGTATCCGGCCGCGTCGAAGTCGTTGCCGGCGGAGACGACCGGAACCACCCCCGCGGCCGCGGCGTTGTCGAGCGCCTTGACGACGATGTCGCGGCGCGGCTCCACCTCGGGCTCGCCGATCGAGAGGTTGATGACGTTCATCCCGTCCGCCACCGCCTGGTCGATTGCCTTGGCGATCTCCGGCGAGTTGCCGTCGAGGCCGTAGTCCGCCGTCGGGACGGTCAGCGCCTTGTAGTTGCCGAGGTAGGCCTTCGGCGCGACTCCGGAGATGGGGGAGCCGTTGTCCGGTGCAGTCGGCGTGTCGTGGTCGCCCGCCGCGATCCCGGCGACGTGCGTCGCGTGGAAGGAGAACGCGGGGTCGAACGGCTTGTCGGCGTATTTCCAGTGCGTCGACGGCGAGGGGAACGCTCGCGCGACGATAACCTTCGGCGTGGTGTACGCCGTGTTCCCCTTCGGGAAGCCGGAGGGATACGCGTAGCCGGCTGGGTTGAAGTACGGGTGCGCCTGGTCGATGCCGTCGTCGACGAGTCCTATCTTGATCCCCTGGCCGGCGGTGGCCAGGCTCGGGCCCCAGAGCTCGGGTGCGCCGATCAAGGCAGGCCCCGGATCCGCCGAAGTCGTGGTGTCCGAGTCGGGCGCGCTGAGCGCGTGGTACGTGACGGTCGGCCAGACGGTCGCGCCCGGCAGCGTGCGCAGCCGTGCGACCTCAGCTGACGGGAGGACGACCGAGACGCCGTCGAGCGCGACGCCGTAGTGCAAGCGGACACGCGCCGCCGGAATAGCGACGGCGAGCCGGGCGCCGAGCGTCCGCTGCGCCGCCGCGAGCGTGCGGAGGTAGAAGACCGCAGCCGGCGCGCGCACGGCGAGGGAGTGGCTGTGTCTCGTGGCTGCCGTGGCGAGTGTCCGGTCGTGGCCGATCGCCGTTGCGAGGGAAGGCCGCGGCAGCGTGACGACCACCTCGACCAGGTCCGCGGAGGCCCGCGGCGCCGCAGCCGCTCCTCCACCCGCGAGCAGCGCGAGAGCAGCTCCGAGGGCGAGTGC
>DATBAH010000163.1:0-3101 GCA_036271615.1 Gaiellaceae bacterium | reverse complement strand
GGCCGTGGCGCCGGTCGTGTACACGTCGTCGACGAGTGCGACCTTGCGAGGCGCGGCGTCCGTCGCGCGGAAGGAACCACGGACCGTTCGCCGCTCGGCCGCCGAGCTGCCGCGCTGGCGGCCGCCCCGCGTTCGTTCGAGCAACGGAAGACACGGCAGCTCCCAGAGCGCGGCGAGTTCGAGGGCGAGCCGCTCCGCCGGGTTGTGTCCCCGCTCGAGGCGCCGCCCGCGATCGGCCGGGACGAACGTGAGCGCCTCGACCTCGGGCGCCGGTACCCGCTCGGCGACGATCCATGCGGTATCCGTGGCGAGACGCCGCAGCCCGCGCTCCTTCCAGGCGTGAACGAGTCGGCGCGCCGCGGCGTCGTAGCCGACCGCCGCACGGGCGCTCGCAAAGGCGAGCCGCCGGCCCGCGCACTCACGGCACCGCTCCACCGGCCACCCCGTCGGCGCGCCGCAGCGCACGCAGAGGGGCGGCTCGATTCGGGGCAGCTCCTCGCGGCAGCCCGAGCAGAGCTGCCTTCCGCCGCAGCCGCAGACGACGCAGCGCTGCGGCAGGAGCAGTTCGAGCACACGTCCACGCTAGGACGCGGCGTGTGTCGAGATTGCGCCGACTCAGTCGAGGCTGTACGACTCGCGCTCCGGCAATCCGGCGAGCCGGCGCAGCCGGTTGTCCGCCGCCAGCAGCTGCGCGTGGTTCCCGATGTCGTACCAGCTGCCCTCGAAGCGGAAGCCGTAGACGGGCTCGCGTCGGGCGAGCCACCCGAGGAAGCCGCCGGCGTTGTCCGTGCTCTGGCCTTCGTCGAGGTACACGGAGACGAGCCTGACGTGCTGCGGCGGCAGCAGGTAGGTGACGGTCGCAGCGAGCGTCGACGGCGGGTCGCTCGGCTTCTCGACGAAGTGGACGACGCGATCCTCGGCGTCGGTGGCCGCGATCCCGTAGTGCGTGGCGAGCTCGAGGTCGCCGACATCGTGGAGCGGCACGGCGCTCGCGGGCTGTGTCTTCGCGCGCCACCAGGCGACGAAGTCGGGCAGCGACAGTTCAAGGAGGTCGTCGCCGAGCACGAGCAGCTCGTCGTCGGAGAGCCCTGCCGACTCGATCACGAGCCGGAGGTCGCCGACCGCCCCGAGCCGATCTTCGTTCGAGCGCGTCCCGTCGTCGTGCACGACCACGCCCTTCGGCGCCGCCCAGCGCTCGAAGTCCGGGGCGAAGCGACTGTTCGTGACCAGGTGGACACCGTTCACGTCGGGCAGCTCGCGGACCCAGTCGAGGATCCAGTCGAGCATCGGGCGGCCGCCGACGGGAAGGAGATGCTTCGGCCGGTCGTCGGTCAGCGGCCGCAGGCGGGTGCCGTAGCCGGCGGCGAGGAGGATCGCCTTCAAGCGAGCGACTCCCTCTCGAGAGCAAATGAGTACGGCGGGCGGTGGACGGCGTGCTCGGTGACGATCGCCGAGATCAGGGCGGCCGGGGTCACGTCGAAGGCGGGATTGCTCGCGGCGAAGCGGCTCGTCAGCTCGGCCGGATCGCGTTCCTCGATCGGGATGCCCGAGCCGTCGGGCGTCTCCCGGTCGAGCGTCGAGCTCGGCGCGACGACGTAGAACGGGATTCCGTGGTGCGCGGCGAGCACGGCGAGCGAGTATGTCCCGATCTTGTTGGCCGTGTCTCCGTTGGCGGCGATCCGGTCCGCTCCGGTTACGACGAGGTCGACCTCGCCACGGGCCATGAACGAGCCGGCCGCGGAGTCGGCGATGACGGCGTGCGGGATTCCCGCCCGCTCGAGCTCCCACGCTGTGAGGCGCGCGCCCTGGAGAAGCGGCCTGGTCTCGTCGACGAGGACGCGGTCGAGCAGGCCACGCTCGGCTGCGGCGCGGAGCGCGCCGACGGCGGAGCCGTAGCCGCCGGTCGCGAGGCCGCCGGCGTTGCAGTGGGTCAGCGCGCGGGTGCCTGGCTGAAAGAGCTCGGCTGCGTGCGCGGCCATGCGGCGGCAGCGCTCGACCTCCTCCTCGTGGAGCGCGCGCGCGTGTTCGACCGTGGGCTCGTCGCGCATCCGGGCGAGCGCCCACGGGAGGTTGACCGCGGTCGGTCGCGAGCTTGCGAGGACGACCTCGGCTTCGGCGAGGTCGTCTCCTCGGAGCGCGGCGAGCGCGAGGCCGTAGGCGGCCGCGATCCCGATCGCCGGCGCGCCGCGGACGACCATCGTCCGGATCGCCGCGGCAACCTCCGCCACGGTCGCGCAACGCACCTCGACGACCTCGTCCGGCAGCCGCCGCTGGTCGAGAAGGACGACCGCGGGGCCGTCCTCCTCCAACCGAACGATCTGCTCGGGTGCTAGCTCAGACATGTCTCGGTATCAGATACCGAGACACGTCTCGGCAGGCCATCGACCGCTGTTGAAGACACAACGCCAGAGTCGGCCGTGGCCCGGACGGACATGGCTCGGTATCAGTTACCAGGACGTGTCCCGAGAAGACACGGCTCGGCTCAGGTGCCCTCGTCCCACGAGGCGAGGTACTGCGCCTGCTCCTCCGTGAGCCGGTCGATCTCGACGCCCATCGTCTCGAGCTTCAACCGCGCGATCTCGTGGTCGATCTCGGCCGGCACCGGATAGACCTTGCGGTCGAGCTCGCTCGCGTGCTGCGCGGCGTACTCGAGCGAAAGGGCCTGGTTCGCGAAAGACATGTCCATCACGAGCGCCGGATGTCCCTCGGCGGCCGAGAGGTTGACGAGCCGGCCGTCGGCGATGAGATAGAGACGCCGTCCGTCGGCGAGCGTGAACTCCTCCACGAACTCCCGCGCACGCCGCGTCTCGACCGCCAGGTCGCGCAGGGCCGGGATCTCGATTTCGACGTTGAAGTGGCCCGTGTTGGCGAGGATCGCGCCGTCCTTCATTACTTCCATGTGCTGGCGCGCGATCACGTGCTTGTCGCCGGTCGCGGTGCAGAAGAGGTCGCCGACCTCGGCCGCCCGCTCGAGCGGAAGCACCTCGAACCCGTCCATCGTCGCCTCGAGCGCCTTCAGCGGATCGACCTCGGTGATGATCACGTGCGCGCCCATGCCCCTGGCCCGCGACGCGACACCGCGCCCGACCCAGCCGTAGCCG
>DATBAH010000162.1:0-15810 GCA_036271615.1 Gaiellaceae bacterium | reverse complement strand
AGTTCGCGCGCTTCTGCGCGGTCGGCGCGTCGGGCTACGCCGTCAACCTCGCCGTCTACGCGGCGCTGCTCGAGGCCGGACTGCACTACCTCGCCGCTGCGGCGATCGCCTTCCTCGTCGCCGCGACGAGCAACTACGCCTGGAACCGGCTGTGGACGTTCCAGACGTCCGACGCTCCGGTGCTCGGCCAGGGCGTCCGCGCCCTCGTCGTCTCGGGGCTCTCGCTCGGCGCGAACCAGCTCTTCCTGCTCGCGCTCGTCTCCGCCGGAGCCGGGCATCTCGCCGGCCAGGCGGTCGCAATCGTCCTCGCAACCCCCTTCAGCTTCGCGGCGAACAAGCTCTGGGCCTTTGCGGAGGGGCCTTCCGTCGGCGAGCTCCAGCCGGTCGCGGTGACCGCACGCCGCCGCGACTCCTGACGCGCCGCCCCCTTCCCTACCATGGTGCCGTGTTGAGGGCTTGGAGATTGTTCGCGGTCGCCGCGCTCGTGGCGGTTGCCGCCGGCTGCGGCGGCTCGCACTCCACGGCGCCGGACACGACGATACGCACCACCACCGTGCCCAACAAGACGCTCGCTCTCGTCGCGCAGAACTACCCGTCGGAGCTCACGGGATCCGTCACCTTCAACATCAACCGAAGGCAAGGGAACCCGAGGAAGCCCAACGGCTGGAAGCGCCGCTACACCGTGACGCTCGACCACCTCGTCCTGCGTCGCACCGGAGTGGCGGGGAAGGGCGCCAACCGCAAGGCGCGCTACACCCTCGCGTCGGCGAAGGAGTCGTTCAAGGGGTCCGAAACCCTCACGAACTCCAAGTGCCAGACCACCCACATCGTCTGGGCGGGATCCGGCCAGCCTCCGCGCGGCACCGTCGAGGTCTTCAGCCCAAAGTTCGACGGTGAGGTCGGCTTCGCCTTCGACGTGCCGCAGCGTGGCGCGACGCTCACGCGCTCCTGTACGGCGACGAGCGGCGGGACGCCGAACACCGTCAACCGCACGGCCCGGATCAGCGGCAACGCGAACCTGAGGCTCGAGGACACCAAGGTCCCCACGCAGCGGTTCTCGATCGGCATCGAGGTCCAGTCGTCGACGGCCGGCGCATCGTCGACCGGTGGCTACACGATCAACGGCACGCTCGTCCCGGCGTCCGTGGGCAGTCCCGTCAAGCTCTGCCGCGACGACAACGGCAAGCTCGACTGCAACCTGTAGCCAGCTCGCGCCGACCGGCGGTCTACTTCACCGCGATCTGGCCCCGAACGGCTCCATTCGGGTACTTGTCGGTGATCAGCGTCAGCCACTGCTTGCCGACGATCAACTGCTGAGCGACGGACGGCTTCAGCTTCAGCACCCCGTCCTGACCCGACTAAAGGTCGTCCACAGGCTGTGGACGACTTCGAGCGTTGCGCTATGTGGGACGCGCTACAAGGACCCGGGCGCTCGGGCTTCGCAGCGCGCTGCGCGGTCGCAGCGGTCTATCGGGTCGTGTCGCGGAAGAAGGCGATGGCCTCTCCGCGGTCCGCCACGCCGAGCTTGCGCACGACGGCGGAGATGTGCGCGCGGACACCGCTCTGCTTCAACTGCAGGCGGCGACCGATCTCCCGCGTCGACAGCCCGTCGGCGAGCGCGGCGAGCACGTCCCACTCGCGGCTGGTCAACCGCGTCCCGAGCTCGCCCGAGACGGTCGTCGTGCGGAAGCGCGGGTCGCTCGCGTGGAACTGCTTGACCATACGTGCCACGAGCCAGCGCGGAATCGCGGCCCTGCCCTCGGCGACGTCCTGCAACGCGCGCGGGAGGAGGCTCAGGTCGAGATCCTTGACGAGGTAGCCGACCGCTCCCGCGCGGAGCGCGCCGAAGAGGCTGGAGTCGTCGTCCGAGACGGTGAGCACGACGATCTTCGTGGTCGGCAGCCGCGCCGCGATCTCTCAGACAGCCGAAACACCGCTGCCGGGCATGCGGAGGTCGAGGAGGCAGATGTCGGGCTTCGTCTCGAGCGCCCGCTGTACCGCGTGAGCGGCGTCGGCCGCCTCGGCGCACACCTCGATGCCGCCCTTCGTCAACGCCCGGCGGACGTCGTCGCGCGTCGGCGCGTGGTCGTCGGCGATGAGTACCCGGAGCTCGCGGACCGGGGCTGGAAGCTCCGGCGGCAAAGCCGCCTGAGCCCGGCCAGAAGACCCTGGGGCGACGGCGCTCACAGCTCGAACTCGACCTCGGTGCCGCGGCCGTCCCGCGAGCGAATGTGCAGCCGGGCGCCGAGCGCCTCGGCGCGGTCGCGCATGCTGATCAGGCCGAAGCCCCGGCCGTTGCGAGCCGAGGGGTCGAAGCCGACGCCGTCGTCGCGAACGCGCACCCGGAGCCCCTTCTGGACGCGTTCCAGGACGAGGTGCAGGCGATCGGCGCCGCTGTGGCGGGCGGCGTTCGCCACCGCCTCCGAGGTGAGCCGCACGACTGCCTCCTGGTCGCGCGGCTTCAGCTCGATGCCCCTTGCGAGCTGCATGTCGATGCTTGCGCCGTAGCGCCGCGCGGCTTCGCGTGCGGCCTGCTCGAGCGCCTGTTCGAACGGCTGAACCTCGGCGGTGAGCGCACCGATGACGCGGCGGGACTCCTGTCTGGCTCGCTCGACGCCGTCCATGATGCGATCGACGAGCTCGGGGTCGACGTCGTCGCTGCGCAACGCCTGGACGTTCCGCCCGATGAACGCGATCTCCTGAGCGAGCCCGTCGTGCACGTCACACGCGATCCGGCGGCGCTCGTCGAGTGACGCGGCCTCGATCTCGCTCATCCAGTAGGACATGATCTCGCGCGCGGCGCCGACCAGCAGCGCCAGGTAGAAGCCGAGCCGGAAGACGTCTCCGGTGTAGACCCAGCTCGTGTAGAACGTCGGGTGGAAGAAGTAGTTGACCCGCGCGGCCGCCGAGAAGATGCAGGCCACCGTGAGCCAGCCGCTGAGCTCGTCGCCGGTGAGGCGGTGGCGCCGCGCAAAGCCGTAGGCGGCGAGGATGTACAGCGCGGCGAGCGTGAGCTGCAGCGAAGAGACGGTGGGATTGGCGGCGAGGTGCGGCTGCGTCGGGCCATGCGGGAACGACACGGCGACCGGACGCGGCAGGATCCCGGAGACCGCGACCAGCGGCATCGTCACGGCAAATGCGAGAACCGCCGTGCCGCCGTAGACCGTGAGCGGCCAGCGGGCGCCGACGCGGATACGACGCCGCGGCAGCAGCGCGCCGAGGCAGATCAGCACCGCAGAGAGCACGCCGGTGATGAGCAAGGCCCACACCGAGGCCGGATTCGTCTCGGAATGGAAGGCGGCGGGAAGCGCGGCGAAGGCGAGATTCGAGAGCGCGAGCAGCAAGAGCCCCGCGGAGAGGAGCAACTCCTCGAGAAAGCCTGTCCGCCGGTACCGCCCGAGCAGCAGGAAAGCCGCCGCGGAAGCGCTGATTGCAGCCGTTGTCTCGAGAGCCACGTGCAGCGACGGCGCGCGGATGGCGAAGTCGAGCCGCGCCACGAGGGCGACCGCCACTGTCGCGCCGGCAGATGCCACCGCACACGCCGCTGCCAGGCTCCGAAGGCGCAGTGCCACGCACCTACTTGACTCGTTCCGAGGCCTTTCAGGCAGAACCGTTCGGCTGGACCGCCCCGCCCCTTCGTCTACGGAGAAAACAAGGCCGGAAGCGGAGTTCCGGCCGCGACGGCGAAGTCAGTCGTCGCACACGCGATCCGATGAACCAAATGCCTGCAAACGCGGCCCGTCGATCCGGCGGCGCACCCTGGTCGTTCGGGCCGGTCGGGATCTCTCGGCCGGCGCTACTTAGAAGAGGTATGGAAGCCCGTCTGTCCCCGCGGAGTCTCATCTTGTGCGCCGCAGCGCTCATGGGTCTCGCCGTGCTGACGAGCGGCTGTGGCGGCGGCATGGAGGCGCAGGCGGCTGCGAAGCAGGATCCGCCGGCGCTCGTGTCGTACTCGAACTCCCAGCTCAGCTTCACCCACCCGGCGGCATGGAAGGCATATCCGTTCCAGTGGCCGGGCGAGCTGCACTTCCGGCCGATGGTCTATCTGAGCACGCAGCCGGTGCACAACCCATGCTCGACGAAAGGGAACACGACGAGCTGCGGCTTCCCGGTGCAGCACCTCGAGCCGGGCGGCGTCCTCATCACCTGGAACGCGAGCTACCCACCTGCCGTCGGGCTCGGGCCGGGCTCGCGAATCCGCGTCGACGGCTACCTCGCCAGACGCGCCGACACCACGGGCGGAATCTGCCGCAGCATCGGCGCCGACCGGACGATCGACGTCCTGATCCAGACGAGACCCTTCCCGTCCACGCTCACGGATTTCACGGCCTGCCTGCGCGGCCCCGGCCTGGCGCAGTCCGAGCAGAGCGTCGACGCGCTGCTCGCCTCCACCAAGCTCGCTTCGCAGTAACTCCGCGGGCTACCGGACGAAGGTCCTGGTCGGACTAGACCTTGGTCCCGACTGGAAAATCGCAGATCTGTCGAAACCGTATGCAGACGCGGACAATGCACGGCATTCACTGACGGTGATGTCTCCTCGGACCCGGCGGGTCAGGACGTGTCACAAGAACTCGATGCCGTGCACGGCCCGCGCGGCCCCGGTACGCGAAGTTAGCCTCGCGCGATGCGTGACTTCGACGCGATCGTCGTCGGTTCCGGACCGAATGGGCTCGCAGCGGCGATCGAGCTTGCGCAGGCCGGCCTCTCGGTACGCGTCCTCGAAGCCGCGGACACGGTCGGCGGCGGCGCGCGCTCGGCCGAGCTGACGCTGCCGGGATTCGTCCACGACGTCTGCTCCGCGATCCACCCGCTCGGGGTCGCGTCGCCGTTCTTCCGCACGCTGCCGCTGACCGAGCACGGCGTCGAGTGGATCGAGCCGCCCGCCGCGCTCGCGCATCCGTTCGACGACGGAACCGCCGCCCTGCTCGAGCGCTCGCCGGAAGCGGCCGCGGCAGGTCTCGGCGAAGACGACGACCGGTGGCGGCGCCTCTTCGCGCCGCTCGTCGCCGACGCAGAGCCGCTGCTCGAGGATCTGCTCGCTCCGCTGCACCTCCCCGCCCACCCGCTGGCGGTCGCCCGCTTCAGCGCCCGAGCCGCGCCGCCGGCGACGGTGCTCGCCCGGTTCTCCTTTCACGGCCCGAAGGCACGCGGCGTCTTCGCAGGGCTCGCCGCGCACTCGATGCTCCGGCTCGACCGTCCTCCGAGCGCGGCGTTCGGCCTCGTGCTCGGGCTGCTCGCGCACGCGGTCGGCTGGCCGTTCCCGCGCGGAGGCTCGCAGTGCCTCTCGGACGCGCTCGCCTCATATCTTCGCTCGCTGGGCGGCGAAATCGAGACGGGGCGACGCGTCGAGTCGCTCGCCGAGCTCGGCGAGGCGCAGTTGGTGCTCCTCGACGTGACCCCGAGCGGCCTGCTCGCGCTTGCCGGCGACCGGCTCCCCTCGCTCTATCGCCGCCTGCTCGGGCGCTACCGCTACGGGCCGGGCGTATTCAAGCTCGACTGGGCGCTCGACGGGCCGATTCCCTGGCAAGCCCAGGAGTGCGCACGCGCGGCGACCGTCCATCTCGGAGGCACGCTCGAGGAGATCGCCGCGTCGGAGGCCGCGCCGTGGCGGGGCGAGATCGCGGAGCGGCCCTACGTGCTCCTCGCCCAGCAAAGCCTCTTCGACCCGACCCGCGCGCCGACCGGGCGGCACACGGCCTGGGCGTACTGCCACGTCCCGAACGGCTCGACCGTCGACATGACGGAGCGGATCGAAGCGCAGGTCGAGCGCTTCGCACCCGGCTTCCGGGACCGGATCCTTGCGCGCTCGGCGCGCGGCCCCGCCCAGATGGAGAGCTACAACCCGAACTACGTGGGCGGGGACATCAACGCCGGCGCCGCGACCCTGTCGCAGCTCTTCACGCGGCCCGTCGCGCGGGTCTCGCCGTACACGACCCCGCTGCCGGGCGTCTTCCTCTGCTCCGCCTCCACGCCGCCCGGCGGCGGCGTGCACGGGATGTGCGGCTATCACGCCGCCCGCGCGGCGCTGCGCCGGCTCGCGGGCTACTCGAACCCGAACTGACCGACCCCTTCGAGCGGCTCTTCCTCGGCGTCGCGCGCGACCGTCGTCCGGAGCGGCTTCTCCTGGAGGAACCACGACAGCGCGAACGGCACGAGCGACAGCGCCATCCCGAAGAGGAAGACCCCGCTGAGCGCGTGGGCGAACGCGTGCAGGACGACGTCGTGCACCCTCGGCGGCAGCCGATCGATCTGCGTCGGGTTGAGCTGGACGCCGCTGCCGAGGTGGGCGGTGACCCTGTGCGGCAGGCCGGCCAGCTGGTCCGAGAGCCGCGTCGCGAAGATCGTGCCGAAGAGCGCGACGCCGAACGCGCCGCCCATGCTGCGGAAGAACGTGGCGGACGCGGTGGCAACGCCGATCTCCTCCGGCCGCGCGTCGTTCTGGACGGCGAGCACGAGCACCTGCATGACGAGACCGAGCCCTACGCCGACGACGACCATGTACGCGGAGGCGACCCAGGGCGGCGTGTCGACGCCGAGCAGCGAGAGCAGGAACATGCCGACCACGAGAATCGCCGTGCCGGCGATCGGGAACGGGCGGTAGCGGCCCATGCGGCTGATGGCGCGACCGGAGAGCACCGCCGTGACCAGCAGCCCGGCCATGAGCGGGATCGTCCGGAGACCCGAGCTCTTGGCGCTCACGCCGTAGACGATCTGCAGGAAGAGCGGGATGAAGATGATCGCGCCGAACATCGCCATCCCGATCGTGAAGCCCATCGCGTTCGCGACGCTGAAGATGCGTGAGCGGAAGAGCTGCAGCGGCAGCAGCGGCTCTACCGCCCGGCGCTCCTGCCAGACGAAGGCGGCGAGCAGAGCCACTCCAAGGACGCCGAGCCCGATGATCTGCCTCGAGCCCCATGCGTACTGGCTTCCGCCCCAGGTGGCGAGCAGGATCAGCGCGCCGACTCCGCCGCTGAGCAGCGCGGCACCGAGATAGTCGATGCGATGCTGCCGGTGCGGCGTATGCAGGTGAAGACGGGTGGTCACGATCACCACCGCAACGATGCCGATGGGCACGTTCACGTAGAAGACCCAGCGCCACGAGAGACTGGTGACGAGAAAGCCGCCGAGCAGCGGGCCCGCCACCGAAGCGACTGCGAAGACGGAGCCGATCAGACCCATGTACCGACCCCGCTCGCGCGGCGGAACGATGTCCGCGATGATCGCCTGCGCGCCGACCATGAGGCCTCCGGCCCCGACGCCCTGCAGCGCGCGGAACCCGATCAGCTCGGCCATCGTCTGCGACAGCCCCGCGAGCATCGAGCCCGCGAGGAAGATCAGGATCGCGACGAGGAAGACGGGCTTGCGCCCGAACATGTCGCCGAGCTTGCCGTAGATCGGCGTCGAGACTGTCGAGGCGAGCAGGTACGAGGTGACGACCCAGGAGAGGTGGTTGAGCCCGCCGAGATCGCCGACGATGGTCGGCAGCGCAACCGAGACGATCGTCTGGTCGAGCGCGGCCAGGAACATGCCGAGCATCAGCGCGATGAACACGGTGCGCAGCGCCGCACCGGTCAGGACCCCGTCCTCCTGCACAGTTCCGAGGATACTCCGCGACCCGATGTGTTCGGGCCACCGAGCTTCCGGCCGGCTCAAGAACCCTTGCGGTCTTCGACCCGACCGGGCGGCGTAAAGTTTCCGTCGTGGACGTGGCCGCCGAAACCCGGGCCGTGACAACGCCCTCCGGCAACGACAGGATCGCACGGCTCCTGCGCGAGATCGAGGCACTGATCGCCGACGACGAGGCCGCGGACCGCCAGATCACCGGCGGCTGGCGGACGTTCGGCGACATCATCGCCGCCGCGCACGTCAACACCTGGGACGCCTACAGCCTGGATCTGTCCACCGACGCCGAGAGCTACCGAGGGCTGTCGCACCGGCGGCAGGACGCCGTGAAGCGCGTCTTCGGGACGATCTACCGCGCGGAGTCGATCGTCGATGACTGGATGGACCGGATCGTCGCCGCGCTGCCGCCGGAGCCGGAGTACGAGTCGATGCGGGCAGCGCTCATGACGCAGGAGCACGACGAGCGGATGCACCGCGGCAGCCTCCTCCGGGTCGCGACCGAGGTGCTCGGGATCGACCCCGCCGAGGCCGACCGCGTGGCGCGGAAGTACAACAACTTCGTCGCCGAGATCCTCTTCGACCAGTTCGAGGTCGAGATGCAGCAGCTGCTTCGCCCCAATCGTCCCCTGGAGGACGTGTACACCGCGATCTTCATCTACGGCGTGATCAGCGAGGACGTCGTCGCGAACAGCGACGTCGTGATCCGGCGTGACAAGGGCCGCGGCCTCTACGACGCGTACGACCTGCCCGGGATGAAGGCGGGGCAGACGAACGTCCGGCGCGACGAGGGCCGCCACGTTCGCATCGCCGTCCTCGCGACCCACCGTTTCCTCGAGGAGTTCGAGGGCGCCGCCGAGCGGCTGCTTACCGTGTGCATCGAGTACATGGACCTCGCCGACCGCATGGTGCGGCGCGCCAAGGCCTCCCACGGCCTGATCGACGCGCATCTCGCCGAGTCGTACGGTCCCGACGTCGACTCGCTCTACTACTACGTGATGAACATGAAGCGGCTCGCGGTGCGGCTCGACGAGCTCGGTCTCCGCGAGGGCGTCCTCGAGGTGAAGCGGCGCGTCGACGCCTCGATCGCCGAGCTGAGCGGCGAGGACGGGGAGCCGATCGTCGAGACCCCGAACCGGCTCCTACGGATCGTCGGGCCGAGGATGCTGAAGCTCGCGGGCACCTTCCACCTCATCGGCTAGCACCCGCTCGTAGCAGGCCGCGAGCCTTCCGGCGAGCAGCGGCCACGCGTATTCGCTCACCGCACGCTCGCGCGCAGCCTGACCTCGCTCGACGCGCACGGACTCGTCGGAGAGCAGCGCCGCGATCGCGTCGGCGAGAGCCTCCGGGTCGTCGGGCGGGACGAGAGCGCCGGTTTCCTCGGTGAGGACCTCGCGGTAGCCCGGGATGTCCGAGGCGACGACCGGCGTGGCGCACGCGAAGGCGCGCGTGATCGTCATCCCGAAGCTCTCGTTGCCGAGCGACGGAGCGACGAGCAGCTTCGCCGCCGCGAGCTCCCGGGTGAGCGTCTCGTCTTCGACGAAGCCCAGCACGTCGATCCCCTCCTCCGAGAGGCGCAGACGCGCGAGCAGCAAGCGCACGGCGAGGGGATCGGCGCCGAGCAGGCGGAGCCGGACTCCGCGGCCGCGTAGGCGGGGCCAGGCCCGAAGCAGCACCGGGAGGCCCTTGCGCGGGTCATGGCGGCCCGCGAAGACGATGCGGTCGGCGCGTCCGCCGGGGTCGATCGACTCCGGGATCTCGACACCGTTCGGAATCACCTCGTAGTGACCCGGCGCGAAGGGGGACGCAGCGAGCCGCGCCTGCTCGGAGACGGCGACGCGCAGGTCGATCCGGCCGAGCAGAAAGCCCCACAACGGCTCGGCGAACCGGCGCCACGACGAGTTGCCGGCCGCGTGGAACGTCGCAACAGCCGGTCCGTCCCAGAGGGCCAGCGCGGCCGGGCTGAGCATCGGCGCCAGCGGCTCGTGCACGTGGATGAGGTCGAAGCGCTCGCGGACGAGCGCACGGCGAAGCTGCATCAGTGCTTGCGGGCTCAGGACGAGGTTCGAGAGTGCGCCGTTCCCGGGCACGATCACCGACCGGCCGAGCGGGATCACGCTCGGCGGCGGTGGGCCGGGGCGCCCCGTGCGCGGGTGGAGGACGCGGCTGAACGAGCCTGGCGGGTCGTGCCCGATCAGCAGACGCGTCTCGATCCCGACCGCCCCGAGCGCATGCGCCTGCGCGACGGCGTGGTCGACGACTCCGCCGCCGAAGGACCACGAGTACGGCACCACGATGCCTACTTTCATCGGCGGCGAGGCTACCGGCGCCGAGCGAGCAGGAGCCCGACGACCGCACCCGCTAGCAGGAGCTGAGCCTCGACCGAGATGCCGACGCCGTGGCGACCGCGGCCGCGGTGGAAGAGCTTCTCGCCATCCACCCGGAGCCATGGCATGAGGTGCTCGAGGTCGGGCATCGCCGCGGCGGCGCCGCCGAGCACCGCCGGGTCGAGCGGGCCGCGCCGCGCGGCGAGCAAGCCGAGGGCGACGAGGCCGCTGCCGATCTCGAAGCTCCGGTCGGGAATGTCCTCATGCGGCACCTGGTCGCCCGCGACGTGGAGCGGCGGGCCGAGGAGCAGCGCGAGCGGCCGCGAGCGGACGACGGCTCCCATGGCCGCGCCCGTTGCGACGTGCAGCGAGACGATCACAGACCGATCATCGCGTATGCCGCCGGCCGATGAGCGTCACGCGCTGGAAACGACCCATCCGCCTCCGGATCCGGCTCCCTGGAGCGCTCCTGCGCTAGCGTTCGGCCCGGTGTGCCGGGAAGGCTGGTCGGCGTGAGCCCATGACGCCCACAGCCGCCATCCCCGTCTTCCTCGTCTCGATCGGCGTGATGCTCGCGGCGTCGGCGGTATTCGCCGGGCGCCTCGACCACATCGGAATGCGCCTCGGCTTCCCGGAGGCCCTGCTCGGGCTGCTCACGGCGCTCGCCGCAGACGCCCCTGAGCTCGCGTCGGCTGTCACGGCCCTGGTCGAGAGTCGGCACGCGGTGGCAGTGGGAGTCGTCATCGGAGCGAGCGTGTTCAACATCGCAGCAATGCTCGGCTTGAGTGCCGTCGTCACGGCGCGGATCCGGGTCCGCCACGAGTCCCTCGAGCTCGAGGCCTTCGTCGGCCTGTGGATGATCGGCGTGGCCACCGCAGTAGCGGCCGGCGGTCTCGACGGCACGGTGGGAGCCGTGCTCGTGGCCGTCGTCGCCGTGCCGTATGTCGCGCTCCTCGCGGCCGGGCCGCGCCTGGCCGGGCGCCTCCCGCTCGGCGCGGCCGAATCGCGCTTCCTCGGCCGGAGCTTCGGCGAGCGTCACCGGCAGGCGCGGCCGCTCGACTCCCGCGGCGAGGCGGCACGGCTCGTCCTCGTCCTGCTCGTTGCGCTCGGCCTGATCGTGGCCGGGAGTGTCGGCGCGGTGCGCGCCGCGATCGACCTCGCCGACCGGTGGTCGGTGCCGGAGACCCTCGTCGGCGTCCTCATCCTTGCCGTACTGACGGCCCTCCCGAACGCCTGGACCGGTGTCCGCTTCGGGCTGCAGCATCGCGGCTCGGCGCTGATGAGCGAGACCCTGAACTCGAACTCCATCAACGTCGTCGCCGGCATCGCGCTGCCGGTCGCGCTCGGCAGCCTCACGGCCTTCTCGAGCATCGACATCTTCGGTCTCGCGTGGCTCTTCGGAATGACTGTGGCGGCGCTCGTCCTGTTCGGCAAACGGGACGGCGGGGGCCGAGCCGCCGGCGCCTTCCTCATCGTCCTCTACGCCGTCTTCGTCGTGGTGCAGATCGCCGCGCACATGTAGCCGGGCGGGTTTCTAGTCCCCGAGCTCGGCGGGGTGCTCGAGCCCGTGCTCCTCGGGCGCGACGACGCGGCCGCCGCGCGACCAGGAGGCGAGCGCCGCGACGAGGCAGGCCGCGATCGCGAAGGCGAACGCCTCGTGGAGCCCGCTGCGGAAGGGGCCCGCGATCAGGTGCGGGAAGAAGCCCCGTCCGCGGATCGTCGCCGCGCTGTGGGCGGGCAGCCGCGCGAGCACGTGCGGGCCGAGCAGCTTCTGCGCCGGGTTGTAGCCGAGGAACGCGGCGAAGAGCACCGAGACCGGAGGCAACTGGCTGACGCGGTGCGCAACCCCGGGGGAAACGCCGTGCGCGCGCAAGCCGGCCGCGAGCGAGTGCGGCAGCGTCGCCGACAGGCCGACGATCATCAGCGTGAAGAAGATCCCGATCGACAGGACCTGCGCCGAGTTTTGGAACGTCTGGTTCATGCCGCCGCCGGCTCCCCGGTGTCGCGCCGGGAGGCTGTTCATCACACCGGCCCGGTTCGGCGAGGCGAAGGCGCCCATCGAGAGCCCCATCAGCAGCAGGATGGCGGCCAACTCCGCATACGAGAAGTTGACGGGCAGCATGGCGAGCAGGAAGAAGCTGAGCGCGGAGACGAGCATTCCGCCGGTCGCGAACGGCCGCGAGCCGTAGCGGTCGGAGAGGATCCCCGAGATCGGTCCCGCGATGAGGAACCCGACCGTGAGCGGCAGCATCCGGATCCCGGCCCAGAGCGGAGTCGAGGCGAAGCCGACGCCGTGCTCGGGCAGCCAGATCCCCTGCAACCAGATGATCAGCATGAACATCAGGCCGCCGCGCGAGATCGCCGAGAGAAAGCTCGAGAGGACGCCGAAGGTGAAGGCGCGGATGCGGAAGAGGCCGAGCTGGAACATCGGCGCCTTCGAGCGCACCTCCACCAGGGCGAACACCGCGAGCAGCGCCGCACCCGCGGCGAGGCAGGCGTCGACGACGGGCGACGTCCAGCCCATCGGGTGGCTGCCGTAGGGCCGGATCCCGTACGTGATCCCGACCATCACGAGCACGAGCCCGGCCGCGAAGGTGAGGTTGCCGGCCCAGTCGACCGGGTCGCGGCTGCGCTGGCCGATCTCGCGCAGGCTGCGGTACGACCAGATCGTCCCCAGGATCCCGAACGGCACCGAGACGAGGAAGACGAGCCGCCAGGAGATCGGCACGAGCACGCCGCCGAGCACGAGCCCGATGAACAAGCCGCTGATGCCCACCACGTTGTTGATCCCGAGTGCCAGGCCGCGCTGGTTCGCCGGGAACGCGTCGGTCAGGATCGCCACCGAGTTCGCGACGAGGAAGGCGGCGCCGATCCCCTGCACGATCCGGAAGGAGATGAGCCAGTCGGCGCCGGCACGCCCCTGGAGCCAGTCGATCGTGAGCAGCAGCGACGCCAGCGTGTAGACGATGAAGCCGACGTTGTACATCCGCACGCGCCCGAACTGGTCGCCGAGCCGGCCGAGGCTGACGACGAGCACGCTCGAGACGACGAGGAAGCCGAGAATCATCCACAGCAGGTAGAAGCTGTTGCCCGGCTCGAGCGGGTCGAGATGGATGCCACGGAAGATGGCCGGCATCGCGATCAGCACGATCGAGCCGTCGATCGTCGCGAGCAGCACTCCGAGGGTCGTGTTCGAGAGGGCGACCCACTTGTAGTCGAGCTTCTTGCGACTAACAGGCAACCTGTTCAGGTTACCTGTCTACAATCTCGGCATGCCTCATCCCTCGACGCAGGTCGTGAAGGGTGCGAGCGAGCTCCGGCTCGTGCTCGGCCAGCTCATCAGGAGGCTCCGGGCGGAGTATGCGTTTCCGGTCGCGCAGGCGAGCGTCCTCAGCCGGCTCGACCGCGAGGGCGCGCAGACGGCAAGCGCGCTCGCGGCGGCCGAGCGCGTCCGGCCGCAGTCGATGGCGCAGACGCTTGCCGAGCTCGAGACCGCGGGCTTGATCGAGCGACGCCCGGATCCCGCCGACCGCCGCAGCAGCCGGATCGAGCTCACCGAGGAGGGCCGCAACCGCGTCCTCGAGGGACGCGGACGGCGCGAGGACTGGCTCGCCGCGGCGATCGCCGCGGAGCTGAACCCCGAGGAGCAACGGACGCTGCTCGCCGCAGTGCCGCTCCTGCAACGACTGACGAGGAGGTAGCAAATGAAGCTCCGCTGGTACGGCCAGTCCGCCTTCCTGCTCACCGGCGAGCAGCGCAGCGTGTTCATCGACCCGTTCGGTGACATCGCCGGCGCGAGGCCGGCCGACAGCGGCTGGAGCTGGCCCTTTCCGCCGATCGAGGGAGTCGAAGCCGACCTGCTGCTCGTCACGCACGACCACCTCGACCACAACGGCATCGAGGCCATCGGCGGCGATCCGCTGCTCCTGGACACGGCCGGGACGCACGAGTCCCCGGTCGGCGAGGTGGTGGGGATCGCGTCGGAGCACGACGCCGTTGCCGGCACGCAGCGCGGCCCGAACACGATCTTCCGCTTCTCGCTCGACGGCACCAGCGTGGCGCACTTCGGCGACTTCGGGCAGCCGGCGCTGCGGCCGGAGCAGCGCGAGGCGCTGGGCGACGTCGACGTGCTCATCCTCCCGGTGGGCGGCGGACCGACGATCGCGGCGCCGGCCGCGGCCGACCTCGTGCGCGAGCTCCGGCCCGCCCTCGTCGTGGCGATGCACTACCGCACGCCGGGGGGACTGGACTTCCTCGACCCGCCGGACGCGTTCCTGGAAGCGCTGGGAACGCCGGTCGAGCGGCTGGAGACGAGCGAGCTCGACGTCGAACCGCTGCTCGGCAGCCGCGACGAGCCGGTGGTCGCGCTGCTCGCACCGCCGCTGCACGACGCGTAAGCATCCCGTTAAGGCGGTGGGCGGGAGCCCGATTTCCGGGTTACCTTGAAGGGGAATGGGGCTGTCGATGCCTGGAAGACGGTGCAAACTCGCGTTGACGGCCGCAGCGGCGACCTGTGCCGTCGTCGGCACTCTCGCGGGCGCCGCGCGCTCTGCGACGACGACATTCGACGAAAGCCGGACGATCCAGTTCAACGGCCGCGCGACGTTCCCAATCGTCCTGTCACCCGGCCCGTCGCTCGGTGCGACCACGCCCTCGGGTACGAACGGCCTGGCCGAGACTGCCGCGGCCGGCGTGAACATGTACCGCACGGGAATCGGCGGGGTCTGGTCGGACAGCGACATCAAGACGGCGCTCGCCTGGAACCGCGCTGCGGCCGCCCTCCACGTCTTCACCTGGCCGAACCTGGGCGGCTACTCGCAGGCCCTGCCCGGCTCGAGCCTGGACGTCGGGCTGGCGAACGTCGTCGACACGCTGACGAACGACCCGAGCGGAAGCGCGATCGCGATGTGGAAAGGGCGCGACGAGCCCTGGTGGAGCGAGATCGCACCCTCGGTGCTCCAGTTCGCCTACTGCCGCGTCACCGGGCGCGGAGACGCTTCCTGGTGCGCCGGGGAGCTCCCGCTGGACCCGAGCCAGCTCTGGGTCACCATCGAGGCTCCGCAAGGCACCGCGGCCGACCTGGCGCCGTACTCCGACGTCACCGACGTCCACGGCGTGGACATCTACCCGGTGACGCTGGCGCACCCACAGCCGAACCTGCAGAGGGTCGGCAACTGGACGAGATCGCTCTCGTCCATCACGCCGCTCGGGCCGGTGTGGACGACCCTCCAGATCTGCGCGAGCGGCAGCTTCGACAAGACGACCGGCGCCTTCATCCTCCCCACGTACCAACAAGAGCGGTACATGGCCTATGACGCGATCCTCAACGGCGCCAAGGCGCTCACCTTCTTCGGCGGCGACAAGTCGAACTGCTTCAGCGGGACCGACTCCCAGTACGGCTGGAACTGGAGCTTCTGGCAGAGCGTCCTCAAGCCGCTCATCCAGCAGATCTCCGCCACGAGCCCCATCGCACCGGCGCTCGTGAACGGCGCGACCGCTCCGCGTATCGTGGCCGGGAAGGGCATGGAGGCGGTGCTTCGGCAGGGAACCTCCGTCGACGACCTCTGGCTCATCGCGGCACGCAACGGCCCGGGCACGCGGACCGTGACCCTCAAGGGCCTCCCCGGCTGGGCGCGCCGCGGCAGCGTCTACACCGAGGACCGCGCGGTCAGCGCTTCGCACGGGATGGTGCGCGATCGCTTCAATCAGTGGGACGTCCACGTCTACCACTTCGTCGAGCCGCTCATCCTGCGGAAGGCGACGCCCGGGAAGGCGGGGACCGGCGCGCACGTGGCGCTGCAGGGCAAGGGTCTCGCCGCCGTCAGCACGGTCAGCTTCGGCGGCGCCAAGGCGCGGTTCAGGG
>DATBAH010000161.1:0-21446 GCA_036271615.1 Gaiellaceae bacterium | reverse complement strand
CTTCTCGCCGAAGACGTCGAAACCGGACGCCTCGATCCGGTCGAGCGTCTCGCGGTAGAGGCCCGCGAACGTGCCGACGCACAGAGAGCTGCGGCGGTCGAGCGAGTCGAGCAGGCGGAGGCCGTCGCCGAGGTATGTCCGCGCCCGCGCGGCCTGAAAGGCCATCAGCTCGCGGAACTCCGGCGAGGGAGCGAGCTGTTCGACCTCGAACGCGGCGAGCTCGTCCTGCGGCAGGTAGACGCGACCGAGCTGCCGGTCCTCGTCGACGTCGCGGATGATGTTGATCAGCTGGAGCGCGATCCCCAGCGTCATCGCGCGCTCCGTGTCGTCGGACCCGTAGACCGGTACGCAGGCAAGTCCGACGGCCCCGGCGACCTTCTCGCAATAGCCACGCAGGTCGGCGAAATCCGCGTAGGTGGACTGCTCGAGGTCCTGGAGCCCGCCGTCGATCAGCGCCTCGAGCGGTGCGCGCGGGATGTCGAAGCGCTCGCGCGCGTCGTGCAGAGCCACGAACACCGGATCGACCTCGTCGACGTCGAGCGCCACCCGAAGCTCCTCCAACCGGACCTGCTTCTCCTCCGGCGGCAGCCCGCCGTCGGCGACGTCGTCGACCGCTCGCGCGAACGCGTAGATCGCGGCAATGGCCTGCCGCTTCGCCTTCGGCAGCACCATGATCCCGTACGCGAAGTTCTTCGCCTCGCGCCGCGTGATGCGGCCGACCTCGGCATAGGCCTCCTGGATGCTCATCTTGCGGCGACGCTATCGCACGAGTACGAGCGCGGCCTCGCGCGCGAGGCGCGCACGCGACGGCCGCGGACGACCGCTGAAGATGTCCCAGCCGGCCGACTCGAGCGCGTCGAGAGCGGCCAGGCCGCCGCGCGCGAACAGCGCGACCGCCCGGCCGAGCCTTCCGCCGATCCGCTCGCGCAGCACCTCACCCGCGGCGAGGAGCTCCGCGGCGCGCTGCGCCTCGAACCGGAGCAGTCCGCGCAGCTCCTCCGTCGGGCGTTCGAGCGGCGGGTCGCCGAAGGTCCGGCGGTCTTCCGCCGGGAGATAGATGCGGCCGAGCTCGAGATCTCGCGGCACGTCCTGGAGGAAGTTGACGAGCTGAAGCCCGGTGCAGACGGAATCGCTCGCGGCGACGATCTCCGGCTCGTCGAGCAGGCGGAGCACGCCGAGCACGAGGCGGCCGCACGGATCGGCCGAGTGGACGCAGTAGTACTTCAGGTCGGCCCAGGTCTCGTACTCGCTCACCCGCTGATCCATCCGATTCGCCTCGATCAGCCGCAGGAACGGCTCGCGCGGCAGGCCGAACTCGCGAATCGTGGGCTGTACGTTCCGCAGCACGGGCCAGGTCGCGTCACCGGCGAAGGCCGCGTCCACCTCCCGCTCGAGATCGTCGAGCGCCGCGAGGCGGTCACCCTCGTAAGCGTCGCCGAGCTCGTCGACGAGCCGTGCGTAGCAGTAGAGCGCGCGGATGTGCGGACGCAGCGAGCGCGGAAAGAGCACCGAGCCGACCGGGAAGTTCTCACCGGCGGCGCGCTCTGCGATCTCGGCGAGCTCCACGGATCCGTTCACGGGGTCATTCTTGCTTGAATGCCTCGGCGGGCGGCGGCCGCCGCGGACGAGTTGAGGGAGGGAGACGACGTTGACCGACGCCGGAGCACCGGGTTCCGGACTATCAGGGGGCCGCGAATCGGCCGTGGCCGGCGTCGACAGCCGCGACGGCAGGGTCGTCGTCTCACTTGCGGGCGAGCTCGACCTCTACAACGCCGACGAAGTGCGCGGTGCGCTGCTCGAGGCGACCGCCGGTGAGCCCGGCGTGCTCGTCGTCGACCTCGAAGAGGTCCGGTTCATCGACTCGACGGCGCTCGGCGTGCTGATCGAGGCGCGCTCGAGGATGGGCGACCGCAGCGGTTTCCGGCTGGCGGCTCCCGGTCTCGAGACCCGGCGCGCCCTCGAGGTCTCGGGCCTCGACCGGCACTTCCTCGTGCACGACACGGTCGCGGAGGCGCTCGCAGCGGCTCGCTGATCCGCGTGGGGGAACCGCTACTACCGCCCGAGTCGCTTACCCGCTACGCGGACGCAATCGTGCGCGCCTGCGTCGGCATCGAGAAGGGCGACTCGCTCGTCGTCCAGGGCGAGCCCGAGCACCGGGAGCTGCTCGTTGCCGTCGCGAACTCTGCGTACCGGGCGGGCGCACGCTTCGTCGACGTCGTGACCACGGATCCGCTCGTGATGCGCGCGCGGCTCCTGCACGGCAACGACGACGCGCTCGGCGGCCTCTCGCCGTGGGCACGCCGCCGCTACCGGGAGGCCACAGGCCCCCGCGGCGCCCTCGCGCACATCGCCGGAGAGGGAGAGGCCGGATACCTCGACGGCGTCCCGCCCCAGCGGATCGCGACCGACTACTCGCGGCTGGCCAAGCAGTTGGACTTCTTGCGCCGCGCCCAGCTGAACATGCGCGCACGCTGGGTGATCGCGGCCTGGCCGACGGACTACTGGGCGGGCCAGGTCTACCCCAACCTGGAACCGCTGAAGGCGAAGCGCCGATTGGCCCGTGACCTCATCCACTTCTGCCGCCTCTCCGACGAGGACGGGAAGGGGACGAAGGGTTGGCGCGACCACCTGCGCGCCCTCAGCCGCCGCTCGACGAGGCTGACGAAGCTCGGCTTGACCCGGCTCGAGCTGCGAGGGCCCGGCACCGAGCTCGACATCGGCTTCGCGGCCGACACACGCTGGCTCGGCGGACCCGACAAGCTCGCCGACGGGCGAGTCTTCGCGGCGAACATGCCGACGGAGGAGGTCTTCACGAGCCCGGACCCGCGCCGGACGAGCGGAACGTTCCAGTGCACGTTCCCCCTCTCGTTCCGCGGCCGGCTGGTGCAGGGGCTCCGCGGCGAGTTCTCGAGGGGAAGGCTCGTCCGCCTCGAGGCCGACTCCGACGACGATCGCGACTTCGTCGCCGCTCACCTCGACGCCGATCGGATGGCGCGCCGGCTCGGCGAGGTCGCGCTCGTCGACGCCTCGTCGCGCATCGGCCAGACCGGCCGGATCTACTACAACACGCTGCTCGACGAGAATGCGGCGGCCCATATCGCTTTCGGCAGTGGTTTCGGCGGCACGCGATCGGAGACGCCCGCGCGTGGAGTGAACCGCTCGACCGTCCACCTCGACGTCATGATCGGCAGCCCCGAGCTCGAGGCGACCGGCTTCGACGCACGCGGCCGGCGCATCCCGCTGATCCACGAAGGAACCTGGCGGATCTGAGGGGGAAGGCGGTCGCGGTCGGGATGCTCGCCGGCGTCCTCACGCTCGCGGCCGGCTGCGGCAGCGGCGCGCAGCACCTGACCACGACGCGAGCCGGTGTCGGCCCCAAGGCGTGCACGCTGTCGGCGAAGCAGCGCCGCGTGATTCGCAAGGCTGACGGGATGATCGTGCGCATGCACCGGCTCGAGGCGCCGCTGAAGACCGTGCACGAGCACGGACCGCGTGCGCTCGAGCTGGAGTTGAACCGGTTCCTGCTCTCCATCGGAGTGCTGCCGGTGGACGAGCGAGCGCTGCTGATCCGCCGGGCGAAGAGCTCGGTTGGACTCTGCGAGGACTGCTTCCAGGCTCTCGAAGCCCTCGAGCCCGCGGTGGAGACGCGCCTCGGCGGGTCGCCCTGCAAGCCCGGGCCTTAGGCCATGTGGGCCTAGGGCGTCGAGAACTGCGACGAGTAGCTGTACGTCCCGCTGCCGCTGATGGGCGTGCCGCCGAGTTGGGGCGTCGGGAATTGCTTGACGGGCAGGTTGCCGACCGCCGCTCCCATGAACTCGCGCCAGATCTCGGCGGGTAGCGTGCCGCCGGCCACCTCTCCGACACCCTCGACGTTGTAGAGCGAGAACTCGCCCTTCGGATAGCCGACCCAGACGCAGGTCACGAGCTGCGGCACGTAGCCGCAGAACCACGCGTCCTGGAAGTTCTCGGCAGTCCCGGTCTTGCCCGCCACCGGGCGGGAGCCGAGCGCGGCCGCCGTACCGGTGCCGTGCTGGACGACGCCCTGAAGGGCGTACGTGAGCTCCGCGGAGACGTTCGGGCTGAGCACCCGCCGGCCCTTGGTCGTCAGCTTCTTGATCACCTTCCCGTTCGCCCCGCGAACGCTCTCGAATGCCTGCGGATCGTGGTGGACGCCGCCGTCGGCGAACGTGGCGTACACGTCGGTCAGCTCGAGTGGCGTGAACCCGACCGAGCCGAGCGTGATCGCGCACGCCTCGTTGAAATACCGGCTCCCGATCGGCTCCGTGATCCCGAGCTTGCGCGCCATGTACATGACGTTCCGCGTCCCGACCTTTGCGATCAGCTGGGCGAAGATCGTGTTCACAGAGTTCGCGGTCGCGTCGAGGAGGCTCATCGTGCCGCTCTCCTCGTCGGCGTAGTTGTGCACGTCCCAGGGGCCGTTGTTCTGTGAGCACTGCGGGACGGTGATGAAGAGCTGGGACGGCCCGTAGAAGGTCGAGTAGGGCGAGGCGCCCTCGCTCAGCGCCGTCGCGAGCGTGATCGGCTTGAACGCGCTGCCCGTCGAGCGGTGCCCCTGGGTCGCGAAGTTGAACTGCATCCGCCGGCCGCTCGGGAGGTAGTCGACCATCGCCTTCACCGCACCGGTCTGCGGGTCCATCGCGACGATCGCCGCGCCGGGATCGGTCGGCGTGTGCAAGACCGAGCTCACGGCGTGCAGCGCGAGCCCCTGCAAGCGGGTGTCGAGCGTCGTGGTCGCCTTGAAGCCGCCGAGCTCGACCTGCCTCCCGCCGAACTGGTCGGCGAGCTGGGTCGTCGCCCAGCCGAAGAAGTTCGGCTCGTGCAGCTGCGAGTAGAGGTGGCCGGGCCTGAGCTGGAGCTTCTTCTCGGTCGAGCTCCGCAGCTTCGCCGCGCTGATGTAGCCGTTCTTCCACATCGCGTGCAGCACCTCGTTCCGCCGCGCCAGAGCGGCCCGCGGGTGGCTGATGGGGTCGAAGTCCGTCGGCGCCTGCGGCAGCCCGGCGAGGAGCGCCGCCTGTACGAGCGTCAGGTCCGACGCGTCCTTCGAGAAGTACGTCCGCGCGGCAGCCTGGGCGCCGTACGCGTGCCGCCCGTAGAAGACCTCGTTGAGGTAGTCGGAGAGGATCTGTTTGCGCGCGTCCTTGTTGTAGCGATGTTGCATCCGCTCGAAGAGCTTCTCCGAGAGGCACGCCTCCCTGACCTTGCGCGACAGGGTCCGCTGCGGATTCCCGATGTAGAGGTTGCGGACGAGCTCCTGGGTGATGGTCGAACCGCCCTGCACGACCCTCCCGTGCGCGACGTCCTGGTAGAGGGCGCGGGCGATGCCCTGGTAGTCGAGGGCGCCGTGCTGCCAGTAGCGCGCGTCCTCGATCGCGACCGTCGCCTCCGGCAGCGCCGGTGCGATCTTTCTCAGCGGCAGCGGCTGCCGGTTCGTCGCCGACGGCACGACGCCGAGCAGACGGTTGGTGTTCGTGTAGAGGAACGAGTTCTCGCCGAGCGCAAGCGGACGGAGATCCGTGAGGGTGCACGTGGAGAGCAGGATCTGGCTGCCTGTGAAGGCGACGGTGGCGAGCAGGAGCGCGGTGACCGCCGCGAGGAGCAGCGCGACGAGGAGCAGGATGCTGCGGCTCTTGCGGTGACGCCGGCGCAGCCGGCCGTGCCGTGCGAAGAGCACGCGCTCGAGCTCGACGTCCTTGCGGTCCGAGGGCTGCCCGCGCCTCGGCCGTCTCCGGTTACGACCCTGATCGCCTGCCACTGCCGGGACATTGTGCTTGAAGAAACGGCGCGCGGCGTTTGCGCGGCGTCGACGCGGGGATGTTCCGCTCCGTGATCGCGTTCCCGCTTGCGTCGAGCCTCGTTCACTCGACCGGCTTCGTCGTCGCCCGGAACCTCGCGATCGTCCTTGCCGTCGTCTTCTGGCTCTCACTCGCCGTCTGGGTGCACAAGGACGCCCGCCGGAGGATCGAGGACCCGTCCCTCGTCCTCATGGCGACGCTCCTCGGGCTCATACCTCCGTACATCGGCCCGGTCGTCTACCTCCTCTTCCGTCCGGCGGAGACGATCGAGGACCTCCGCTCGCGGCGAGTCGAGCTCCAGGCGCTCGAGCAACAGCTCGGACGCGCCCGCCCGTTGTGCCCGCTTTGCAGCGTGCCGGTCGAGCCCGACTACCTCGCGTGCCCGGTCTGCACGACGACGCTCCGCCGGCCGTGCGCGACGTGCAACGCGCCGCTCGAGCCTCTCTGGCAGATGTGCCCCTACTGCGCGACCTCGATCGAGCTGTCACGGGCCGACCTCGACGCGGCCCTGACCGGCGAGGCGAGGGCGACTTCGCTCGTCACCGCCGACCGGTAGCCGAGAAGAGCCGACGCGGGAACTCGAACCCCGGACCCAAGCCGCATGGCTCCGAGTGATTCACGCCACGGCGGCGGCGGCCGAAGACCCCAATGACAGAGGCGTAGACCCCCGCGAGCTGCGACGGCCTAGCGAGAGACCCGCTGCCGGCCGGGACGCACGCGGAGCGGCAGCGTCTCGACGAGGCCGCGCTTCCCGAAGATCTCGAGACGCGCGACACGCTTGACCGTCCGCGCGTCCGTGAACTGTCCCCACGTCTCTCCCCGTCGGTAGAGCGTCTCCGGGCGCTTGCCGTCCACCGCGATAGCCACGCGGTAGACATCGCCGCGCGCAACGCCGACGAGGTAGAGCGGCTCCCCGCCCTTCGCGTTCGGCCAGGCATAGCTCGTCGCGGCGACCAGGACGTGTGAGTGCTCGAGGTCGCGGGGAGAGGTCGTCGAGCCGGGACACTGCCACTTCACGGGCGCGTTGCGCTCGAGGAGTGCCGCGAGGCAGGTCTTTGTCGGCACCTCGTCGAGCGTGGGCGCTGCGAGGATCGCGAGGACGCCGAACTTGCTCCCGCGAATCGAGGCGATGACGCGCACGTCCTGCGAGTCGAGCCCGGCGCGCGCCGCGGCCAGCCTCGCAGCGTCGAGCTCGACTGGCTGCAGGCCCGCGACGAGGAACCCGTCGACCCGTTGCGTCGGGGTCCACCCGGGCGTGCCGTCCGCCCAGACCCAGGCTCGAGCCCCGGAGGCGTCGAGCGCGGGGCGCTTCGCCGGCAGCTTGACGGTCGTTCCGTGCCCGCGGGACAACGAGTTTTGGGGACGCAGGAGGAACAGGCCGGTCGTGACCAAGGCGGCCGCTGAGACAATTACCACCGAGACGACATGCCGACCAACCCAGGCCATTACTCCCCGGCATCGGCGTTGACACAAGTCTTGAAGATCACTCGATTCGGGCTCGCACTGGCTCAACCGCGGCGTCGAGCATTCACACCGTCCGATGACCGCTCGCGTACACCAGCCACCCACCAGGCAGCCAGACGAGACGCAGATGCAGCCCGGTGCTCGCGTTGCCTCGCGAGACAGGCCGCGCTTCGAAGTGCATCTGCGTCTCGCTGCCTATTGAGGCCGATAGCGGCCCCAAACGGCCGCATTCATCGGAGGCTGTGCAGCAGCTAGGCGACGCCGAGCGTCAGCGTCTCGCGAGTCGCGTCCAGGCCGATCGCGGCTCGTTCTTCGCTCGTGAGGGCTGCAAGCCATTCGTCGAGGGCGTCGCGGACGAGCTCGCGCGCCTCGTCCAACGTCGGCGCGCACGTGATCACGCCGGGCAGCTCCTCGATCGTCGCGCGCGCACCCAGCCCTGCTCGTCCGGCTCGAAGACGACGTGCAGGTCCATGCGCGCAGGGTACTTCGACGCCGGCCGCCGCGGGACACTCCCGCGCGTGATGTCGCTGTGCGAGCTCGAGCGGCACCTGGTCGCCAACGGCTGCGAGCGCGTCCGCCACGGATCTCGCCATGACGTCTGGCGCAGCCCGGAGGCCGAATAGCCGGTGACGGTGCCGCGGCACCGCGAAATCCCGTTCGGGACGGCACGGGCGATTTGCCGCCAGCTCCGGATCCCCGATCCGCCGCGCTGAGGGTCAGATGTCGAAGCCGAGGCCGCACTGCGGGACGAGCCGCTCCGAGAAGAAATCCCTGCAAATCCGAAGAGCCGACGGGGAGACTCGAACTCCCGACCCCATCATTACGAGGGCTGATCAGCTGTCGCCCGAGGACGCGCCCAGTCGCGCGAAGCCGCATGGCTCGGAGGGATTCACGCCGCGGCGATGGCGGCCGAAGACCCCAAATGACAGAGGCGTAGACCCCGCGTAGACCCTAGCCAGGCTGCTACGTGCTCACTGGTCGAGGATCGACTGCGCGATGTTTTCTAGAGTCGGCTCGTCGTAGTGGCCCAGAACCGCGACTCGTGTCCCTCCCTTGACGAACTCGATCGAGCCGAAGTTAGTTCCAAGCTGGTCCGAGTTCTGCTGGGTTGCCAACGCCGGCACGCCATTGAGATCAATGACGCTCATCGAGTCGGGGTTCTGGCTGGCCTCGGTCTGGTACATCTGCGCGGGCGGCTCTGGATAGGGAACTGGCCGGTCGTACTGAACGATGATCCCTGCGCTCGGGAATGTGACTGCGACGTCGTACTCGTGGCCTGGAACAGTCCTCTCCCACACGGACCCCCAATTCGACGAATTCGCGAGTGACGAGTTCGGCAGCACTACGGGGCCGCCAAGTGTCTTTGCAGCATCTGCAAGTGAGGTCCGCACTCCGGTCGGCCCGAGGGGCTGAGCGACCGTCGGCGGAGGTTGGGCTAGGCGGAAGAGATGATGCTCGCTCGGAGCACTGTGTCCGGTGATCGTCACGCCAGCGGCGATCGAGGCGCCAGCAATCCCAACGGCTAACGCCAGGGCAAACTGGACGCGCCGAGATGTCCAGCCGCGGTGCTGACTCCTGCGCGCGACGATCGACTCGAGCATTTTGTGAGCAGTGGACACTTCGATCGAAGGGAGATCACCTTCGCTCGTCACAGGGTTCGCTTGCCGCAGTTGTTCAAATGCGTCGCCAAGCGAATTCATCAAGGAGCCTCCTGACTGTCGAACTTGCGTCTACTGAGTAAATGTCCGGCAGACGGGTTTCCTTTCTCGAGTTCGACGACGAGACGCCGTCTAGCGCGATGGAGACGGAGCGCAGCCGCGTTCTCTGTGCATCGAAGCGTGACAGCGAGTTCCTTGAGCGACAGTCCCTCCCATGCTGCGAGCCGCAAGACCTCTTGGTCGCGCGGTCGTAGCTGCTTCACGGCCGACAACACGTCCCGGACCTCAAAAACGCCGGCTTCTTCAGTCGGCGTCGCACTCGCCGTAGCCAACCTCAGGCGCGACCAGAGGGCGGCAGACCGCAGCTGCGATCGGCGTTGATTTGCGAGAACTCGCGCGGCCACTCCATAGAGCCAGGCCAGCTCGAGCTCGCGACTTGGGAGGCTGCCGATCCTGCGCCAGACGACCGCGAATGTCTCGCCGACCACGTCCTGCGCATCGCTGAAAGAGGCTCCTCGCCGAATCGCGTAGGCGAGCACACGCTGCTGGTGATCAGCAAATAGGCGCCCAAGCGTCTGCTCGGCATCCTCTCTCGGCGAGTGGCGATGAGGACCCATCACAAAGTCTTATGTCCGGAGACGCGAAGAGTTTTCACATTCGCCCGACTCGCGGCGCAAGCTTTACACCGGAGCAACCTCGGAAAGCTCGTCGAACGATGCGCAGCCGACGCCGCCCGAAGTGTCAGCCGGAGGCCGCGGCGAGAACCGGCGTCGCAAACGCGCGCAGTGTGGCCAGGTCGTAATGTCCGAGAACGGCGATCCGCGTACCGTTCACCACGAATTCGATTGCTCCGAAGTTTTGACCGGTCTGATCTGAGTCTTGCTTCGTAGCAAGAGCGGGCACGCCGTTGAGGTCGATCACACTCATCGAATCCGGCTCCTGGCTGGCCTCGGTCTGGTACATCTGCGCCGGTGGCTGCGGATAGGGAGCCGGCCGAACAAACTGGAGGATCAGCCCAGCGGCTGGGAGGGTCACCGCGACGCTCGTGCTCTGCCCTCCGCCATCCTGACGAACCCAAACCGAACCGACATCCGAAGTAGACATCTGCGGAGAGTTCGGCAGAGCAATCGTCGCCCCGAGCTTCGTGTCAGCATCAGGGAGCCTCGTTTTCTGCCCGAACGCAAGCGGATTCGCCATCGTGATCGGCGGTACCAGCGACCTCCGAGAGAAACCAAGGCGGTGAGAAGACGTGCTGAACCCAAACCAGACCGCTGCGGCCGAACCGATGCAAACGATGAGTCCGAAGAGGCCAAGACGGACGCCTACCGTGATTCTTCTGGCTCTGGCATTCATCATCATGGACAAACCTGGCTCCCAGTTGCGACAGTGATATTCGACGGAGACCAGATCTGCTGGAAAAAGTGCGTGTTCCCGTTGTCGTTTCCATTGTAATAGCAATAAGCCGAGCTATCCCAGACCGTCCAGCCGTCGGTCACGCTCATGAAGGAGTTCGATTCGAAATGCCCATATGCTGAGTCTGCAGCGTTGTGGCGCTCGCTGTTCGTGAAAGTCGTACCTTTCGTCCAGTCGATCTTCCCGAACGGATTGGAGAAGTTGCTGCCGTTGTGGGCCCAACTGAAGTACCCGCTTTGATCCTGGTCCTGGAGACTAAAGCCTTCTTTGTCCCAGGCTGTGACAGTCTGCCCCGACGGCTGTACGCAGGTGTACCCGCCAGTCTGAGTAACGTGAACGACAAAGAGGTAGGGCGCGGTCTTGTATCCGGTCCCCTGGCAATCCAGAACATTCGAGCCGTCGTGGTCGACTCCGATTTCGAGGCTCGCTTGTCCGGGCCCGATCAGCCCGACCGAGTCGACCTCAATACAGGTCGTCGCGTAGTCCTCGACAGTCATTTGCGAACTCCGCATGCCAGCGTGATATCCGTCCGACGCCTCGTCCTGGCCGTATGGAAGCGAAGTGCAAGTGGCTGCCTGCGCTGTCTCCGGCCAGGCCAAGCGAAGCACACCACCGAGGAGCGCCCCAAGAACACCGGCAAAGGCCAAGACAGCGAGGACCCGCCGGCGCGAACTCCGACCTGGAAGGCTCTGCCCCCATCGGAGACAACCGGTCGCCGCAGCAACGATAATCGAGCGCCGCATACGCGCCTCCTCCGTTGCCTGAGGTAGTTCTACTCCTGAGAGGCGTCTCGTGTCAAGAGGACGATCTGACTGACGGAATACTTCATGGCGAGGATTGATCAGCTGTCCGTCCGGGGACGCGCCCCAGTCGCGCAAAGCCGTATGGCTGCACGAGATCTACACCGCGGCGATGGCGGCAGAAGATCTCAAACGACGGTGGCGGTACCCTCGGTAGACCCTGGAGGGAGCTAGCCTCCGCCTCCTTTACCCGCTGCCATGACCCCCTGCCCAGAGAGGGCTAGGGAGAGGACGTAGTCGTTGCCAGGCACGGCTCCAGCCGAGAGAGGCTGCCCATTCGCAACGTCGAGGACGGCGAAACCGTCGCGTGACTCGCCAGCTACCGAGTCGAACTGTCCACCGAGATAGAGCCGGTCACCGACCAAGAGCAGCGAGAAGACCGCTCCGGTGTCGCCGCTGTTCGTGGTCACCGTGTCGTCGAACGACTGGAGCGGAGTTCCAGTCTGCGGGTCAAGGGCGACGATCCCTTGGTGCTGGCTCCCGTCAGTCGCGTCGAAGTTCCCGCCGACATAGAGCGCATCCGCGGACGCTGCAAGGGCGAGCGGAACTGCCTGGTCTGGGCTCAAGGTCGGAGAGACAAAACGCGGCACAGTCGCGCCTGTCGTGGCGTTCAGTGCGACGACCGTCGCGCGTGTCGCGTTGGTGCTCTGCGCGAATGTCCCCGATGCGAAGAGCGTGCCATCGCTTAGGGCGAGCGAGGATACGCAGACTAGGTCCCCTGGCGCCTTGAGGTCCGGCGAGAACTCGCTATCAAGCTGCCCCGTTTGAGCATCCAGGGCGACAAGGCAGTTCCTGACTTGACCATCAACGATCGCTGTTCCAGTGACCCCGACATAAATGTGTTCGCCGTCCGTGGCGAGCGCAAAATTGCCTTCGCCCAAGGCGTTGAAGTTGCCTTCCCACCCCTGCGCGACATCCCCTGTCTGGGCGTCCAGAGCGACGACGTTTCCGAGCGCTTGTCCATCGACGGTCGTAAAGGTGCCTGCGACAAAAAGGCGGCCGTTCGCACTGGAGAGCGTGGCGTAGATGTAGTTCGGCTTCGCGTCTCCACCCAACTGAGGCGTCCAGTTCGGATCGACTGATCCGTCTCCAAGGATGTGAGCGAGATGCGCTCGGGGTTCCCCATTGACCTCCGTGAAGCCTCCGGCGATATACCACCCTCCCTGGCCGTCGCTGACCGCGGACGTAACGATCCCGTCCGTCTTGAGCTGAGCGATGGGCTCTCCGCCATTGGTACCGACAACCGTTGCTTGGCCGGAGAACCACGACGAAACTTGGTCGACAGCCGCACGCACGGCGCCCTGACCGGGTGGACTCACGAGAGCGCCGACGGCTGCCACCGCGAAGACGCTAGCGACAAGCAGCGCTGGGCGTCGAACGAGGGGCAGCGAGGCTCGATGTGGCATCTTCGGCGCGTCCATCATTGCCCTTGCGAGCAGGCTCTGTGCCTCATCAGAGTCCGGATCAGGGACGTCGAACGCACGTGCCGGATCGAGCACAGCGACCTGCTCCAGGAGTTCATCCGACTTCATCTGCGTCAACCTCCGTCTCTTCTGTGCCTGGCTTTGCGGTGTCTCTATGTCCGGCTTCGCAATTCTCTTTCAGGATTGCCTCCTCGAGTCGTTTGCGGGCTCGGTGAAGACGAAGGGCCGCAGCATTGTCGGAGCAGCCGAGCACGGCTGCGATCTCGGAAGAGGAGAGTCCCTCCCACGCGGCAAGCCGTAGTACCTCGGCGTCCGACTCCCGCAGACTCGAGAAAGCAGCCGCAGCGGAGCCGAGTTCGGCGCGAGAGGCAGCCTCATCTTCGACGCTCACGGAGCGTACGCGGGTAACGAGGCGAAGCCGCTCCTGAAGGCGAAGAGCCCGTCTCTGGGAGCGACGCTGGTTGGCGAGCACCCGTGCGGCGATCCCGTAGAGCCACGGGAGCTCCCGCGCTACAGGCAGGCTTTCGCGACGCCTCCAGGCAACGGCGAAGGTCTCAGCGACGATGTCGTCGGGATCCGTACCGGCCGCGCTCCGACGCGCGGCGTAGCGAACAATCGCCTGGTAATGCGTCCGAAAGAGAGAACGAAATTGCTCCTCGTCGCTCACGGACGTAGCGACCTCCCCTTCCATCCTGCCGTCCGCAACCCTGCCGTAACTCAGAACTCCGACCTCCTGAAGCGTTACATGTCGATTGAGAAGCACGGATCGCGCCGCAAAACTCTCTATGTCCGGTAGTGCGAGGTTCTTTCAACGACACCGGTCGATCCCGAAGCCGTGGATTCAACTGGGTGGACCCCATGGTCACCATCACCGACCAAGCTCCGGTCGGACCGGGACCGATCGGATCATTTCTCAGGAGGACTTACGATGAGGCGGCCGGCACAGGTTCCGCCTCAACCTGGAGCTGACTAAGAATCTGGTTCATCTGATTTAGCTGGGCCTGGCTCGGCCAAGTGCCGAAGCCCACGTAGAGCATGAAGGCGCGGTTGTTGATCACCATCGCGCTTGCGACGCCGGCCGGGAGTGAATGGCCTTCGATGAAGTCCTGAAGGTCGACGGGTTGGATAGGCGGAGGCGAGGAGACGATTTGCCAGTCGTTGCCTTTGCCGAGGTAGGGCGGGGGCGGGCCGATGTCGGAGAGGCGGACGTAGATGTCGGCGCTGCCCATTCCTTGCTCCGTCTGAATGAACGAATCGTCAGCGATTGGCGCCAGGCGGGCGCTGGTCGCCTCGAGGGTGATCGCGTCCAGGGGCGTCTGGCGGTAGATGCGGCCGTCCCAGCCGTTGGGGAGCGGAATCGTCAGCCCATAGTTCTGAATGTCCACAAGGAACCTCCTTACGAGGATGGAAGGGAGACCACTGCCGATGCGGCGATCGCTGCTACGAGGGCGACGTTGACGAGGTATGCGCCGTAGCGCGCTGACGGCTCGAAGCGCGAGAGCGTCGGCTCGACGCGCTCGAGCTGCTCGGGTGTTCGGATGCCGCGGACAGAGAAGACTGTGGCGGCACGAATCGTGCCGAACGTGGCGCCGATGGTCAGTCCGGCGAGCGGCGATCCGCTGAGGAAACAGGCGACAAAGGTCGTGTAGACCGCGGAGGTCGTCACGATCGTGATCACACCTAGACCGAGTTGGAACCCGAACCCGAAGCCGTATACCCATCCTCGGTAGGCGGTCAGCCAGTCCTGGCTGACCTGCCGCCGGATCGTCGGCAAGTGGATCCCGAGCAGCCGCAGCTCCAACGCCAGACCGATAACGACCGCAACACCAAGCGCCATCAATGGCCCGCTCGCCGACCGTGTTTGCAGGGCCTGGCTGAAGGTCTGTCCAGCCGCGCCCAGGGCCGTACCAAGCGAAGCGCCGCCGAGCGCCGTGCCGATGAGGTAGAAGACGATGGTCACCCTCCATCGCTGATTGCGGCCCCACTCACCGAGCGGAGTGATGCTCGCGAGCACCGAGATCCCTCAGGGCGACCACGTAGAGCGCAGAGCGCCGATCGTCGCAAGCAGCAGGCCGGCGACGAAAATCTGGCTCTGCCCGGTCATCGTTATCCGACCTGTACGTCCACACGTTGCCCGTCGCTCGGAGCTCGCTCTGCTTCCACGGGCCCATGATTAACGGCTGCTTCGGCCTGCTCCTGAGAGAACTCCGTGTCGGCGATCTCATCTTCGACGAAGGAGAGCGCGCTCTGCCACGAGTGGGCCGCGCCCTCGCCGCGTACGGTCTCGCCGTCCAGATACACAAAATAGGGCGAGCCGGGAACCCGGTACGCCTCCCATGCTGGCGACGACATCACCAGCGGTACGTCGGCGGCTCCTAGCTTTCGCAGCCGTGAGACCGATTCCTCCTCGCGGTCTTTCGTGACGACCAAGACAGCGGTATCTGGCGGGAGCTGGTCGGAATGGTCGAGCAGACCGCGCCAGATCCCTCGGCAGCTGGAGCACCCGCTGCTGAGGAACGCAAGTAGGAGGCGAGATTTGTCGCTGATCGTCGAGACAAGCACCTCCTCGCCGCCGAGCGTGACACCCTCGAACTCGAGCGCCTCTCTCACCCCGCCGACGCGTTCGTCAGAGGGGAGTTCGCTGCCGCCGTGTCTCGATCCGGAGCCGCTGAGCGTTCGCAGGATCTCTGCGTGGCTGCGGAGGAGACCAGCGACGAGTAGGAGCACCATGACCAGGAGCAGCGTCTCTACTGTGACTAGTGCAGTCATCGTCTCGCCTCCCTAGACCGACGCGCAACCGGGAGGCGTCGTGCAGGCGCCGCCGGGATTATTGCCCCCGCAGCAGGACAAGTTCGGAGGCAACGCCCGGCGCGTGATTCGGCAGCGAATGCTGGCCGTTTGAGAGATGCAGGGATAGCAGCCGTAGTCGCAGCCGCAGTTGAAGTACTCACGGTTGAACTTGCAGCCCGGCCGGTTTCCGCAATCGACACTGCAACAGAAGGAGTAGCCGGCGCAGCCCATACAACAGTCGATGTAGGTGATCCCGTTGCTCGAGCAATACCACCAGCCGCAGCGGTAGCTGTTCGTAGGACAGTCGTTGCTGCCGGTGATCGTGCAGCAAAAGCAACTCGTCGACTCCGTACAGCACGTACTGGTTGAGCTGCAATCGGAACAGGAGATGTACGCGAACGCCGACTGCGGTCGAACCAAGTAGCGCACTCCACCAACCGCGAAGGCCGTGGCGCCAACCGCTAAACGGATGAGAAAGCCCTGCCGAGACGTCTTGCTCTCGAGGACCGAGACAGCCTTATCGAGCAACTTCTCTTCACCGGGCATGAGCTCAACTCCTCTGCGAGGCGGCGGAGCCGGCGACTCGCTGGTAGGACGACAAAGCTGCGGGCAGGAAGGCGACGGCGAGGTACGCGGCATACGCGATCGCTGCGGCACCGATCAGAAACGGGACGGCGAGATACGAAAGGTCGATCGCGAACGGGAGGACGCCGCTCGGCGTTATGCCAGCGGCGACCGCCGCCGCTGCCGCGGCGGCACACACGTTCAGCACCAAATGGACGACGCTCGGCGGAGTCTCGCGAGCACCCAGGCAGCCGCACGAAGTAACCGGAACGCGCTCGACGAGTACCCAGAGCAGGAAACCGCTGAAAGTGACATAGAGAGCCGCTACGGCCACGCCAGTGAGGAAGCCTGGTCTGATCAAGGCCGCAGTCCCGGCTGCCACCTCTAGGGACCCGAACGCCTTGACGATCGCGCGGCTAGAGACGACACGCGCCTGACGAAGCACCCGGACGAGCGAGCTCGGATCGCGCAGCTTCGTCACGCCGGCAAGGACAAGAAGCGCCGAGGCGACATAGAACGGAGCCGCCACAACATCAGGCCACATAGGCCCACGCGCGTGACTGCGTTTTCCTCGGCGAGCAAGACTCGAACTGCGGCAACAATAGAACGCCACCCGCACAGCCGAACACCATGGCCGGCAGACGAACCGGGCATTCACCCGACGAGATGCCGCAGGAGTCGCGTGTCGACTCCATCACTACCCCCGACTGCTTGGCTTGGAACCGAGAGGAACTCAAGCACCAGCTGTGCGACGTGTCAACTTTGTGACACAGCGGCGGACAAGCGTATTCTCTCCGGGCGCTGCGGCTGGCTCCAACCCCGTGGCTTGGAACCCTCGGGACTGTGCGTCGGCCGCGGCGCGGTCCAGTACACCGGCGAGAAACAGGCGAGACGCAGATGCATCCCGATGCTCACGTTGCCTCACGAGACAGGCCGCACTTCAAAAGTGCATCTGTGTCTCGCTGGCTATGGAGGCTGGTAGTTCGTCCACGACCGACCCTTTAGGCCCCTGATAGCTGGGCGGGGCGGAGTTGTCCGAGCTTCTGCGGTCGTGAGTCCGCGATGGTGATCGGCTACCGTCTTTGCATGGTTAACGAGCGCCTCGACACTGAGCGCGCGCTGCCGGGAAGCGAGCTCGTGGAGCAGGGAATCGCCGATCTCAAGGCAGGCGAGGTGACGATCGAGTCGCTGCTCGTCTCGATCGGCGCACCCAGGCTTCGTCGGCTCGGATTCGACGTGCCCCCCACGCTCGAGGACGCTGAGGAGCGCCTGTACCTCCTGCTGGCGCGGGACGATCCCGACACCGCCCACGGCCGGCACCACGCGCTCGTCCGCGAGCTGGTCAGTTTCGAACGGGCAGCCGAATCCGCGAGCTAGCCGACATCGAGCGGATCAAGCGCCTGTTGGCCGCGCTCGACGAGGCCGCCGAGCAAACGGGGCGCTGCTACCTGACCGGCGGCGCCACCGCGGTGCTCCTCGGCTGGCGTGGGACGACCATCGACGTCGACCTGAAGCTCGTCCCCGAACAGGACGCCGTGCTCCGCGCCATCCCCGGCCTCAAGGACGAACTGCAAGTGAACGTCGAACTCGCCGCCCCCGGCGATTTCATCCCCTTGCCGACCGGCTGGGAAGAGCGCAGCCTGCTTGCCGAGCAAGGAGAACGGCTCGCCTTCTACCACTTCGATCCCTACGCGCAGGCGCTCGCCAAGCTCGAGCGCGATCACGCTCGCGACCAGGACGACGTCCGCGCCCTCATTCGCTCAGGCCTCGTCGACCCGGAGCGGCTAAGCCGCTACTTCGAAGAGATCGAGCCGCAGCTCTACCGCTTCCCCGCCATCGACCCGCCCGCCTTTCGCGAGCGCGTCGAGCAAGCGCAGACGATCGAGCCGGATCTCGGGCAGGGACCCGAGTTCTAGGCCCACGCAGCTCAGAGGTCGATGCCGAAGCCGCGCTCGGGGACGAGCTCTCGCTCGAGCTCCATCATCCGGCGGACCCTCACGAGGCGGTCGGCGTCGACCTCGCGGTCGCTCGCCTCGAGCATGCGCACGCAATCTACGACCGAGGCGACCGCGGGTCGGAGGCCGCGGCCAAGGTTCTCGCGGTCGGCGCGGCGGCGCAGGTCGTCGTAGCCGCGCGTGCCCCACGGCACCGGCACGATCCGGAGCTCGCCCGCACGCGTCGACGCGGTGACCGGCTCGGCCGAGGCGAACTGGTCGACGGTCAGCGGCGCCTCGAGCTGCTCCAGGACCCGGGCGATCCGGCGCAGGTTCTCTTCGCGAAGCGAGGGGACGATGTCGAGGCCGCGCGTGGTCTCGCCGCTTCCGTTGACGACACGGGCGAAGCCGCCCACGACGACGTAGCTCACTCGCTCACGGTCGAGCGCCGCCAGGAGCGCGTAGGGATCGAACGGCGGCTGCTTGGTCACCCCTGGCCCTCGAGACGCCCGAGAAGCGCCTGAACGCGCTGCTGCGGCGCCTCGAGGAGGCTCGTCCCCAGCTCGGCGTCGAGCGCCGGCGTCTCCTCGCGCTCGCCGATCTCTATCCGGAGGGCGAAGCCGCACGCCTCGACGACCGAGCGCAGGTTCTCGAAGCTCGGCTCCTGGCCGCCGACCTCCCAGCGCGCGACCTGCGCGCGCTCGCGACCGAGCCGAGCCGCCAGCTCGCTCTGCGTCAGGCTCGCCCGCAGGCGCGCCTCCCGGATGATCTGCGCAGCCGTCATCGCCGCCCGAGTCTACCTCCGTGTTGACTCGGACTCACGCTACTGATAAGTTACGCCCCCTATGTCGGTACCGGAGCAGCAGCTCACGCTCCCGCTGTTCGACCCGCAACCGGCCGAGCGACACCCGGAGCCCTCGGCCACCGAGGAGACGACGCCGCGTCGGGCCGATCCGCCGGCCGTCGACCAAGCGCAGTTCGCGCCCGGCTTGCTGACGACGAGCGAGACGGCCGCGCTGCTGCACGTCCACCCGCGAACGGTTCAGCGCCTCGTCGAGCGCGGCCAGCTCGAGGCGATCCACCTCGGCACGGCCGTCCGCTTCGACCCCGGCGACGTCGCCGCATTGACCGAGCGTGAGAAGCAGCGGGCGGCGGCAGCCCCTACACCGCTCATCGACCGCGTCCGCGCCTCACGCGGCGCCCGCGTCTCCTTCGCCGAGCGCCTACGCTCACGACAGAATGAGCATCGAGCGGCTCAGGCGTAAGGACGGCAAGACCGTCTACGTCGTCCGCTGGTACGAGAGCGGCCGCGGCAGCAGACGCCGCAAGCGCACCTTCGACCGGCGGCGCGACGCCGAGCTCTTCGAGGCCTCGCTGCGGCGGGCGCGCCAGCTCGGTCAGCTCGCCTCCGAGGTCATCGGCTCCAACGCGACGCTGGAGGAGTTCCTCGTCGAGTGGTGGGACACCTACGCCCTCACGCACCTGCGCCCGAACACGCTCGCGGGCTACACGACGCTGCTCGACCGCTGGATCGTCCCCTACCTCGGCCGGAAGCGCCTGCGCGAGGTCACCCGCGAGACGATCGACGGCTACTGCGCGCAGCTGCGGCTCGACGGCGCCGGCGTCCCGACGGTCAACCGCGCGCTCGGCCTGCTCCAGGGCGTCTTCCATCGCGCCGTCGAGTGGCGCCGCCTCGCCTGGAACCCCGTCGTCGGCACCCGGCGACTCAGCCACAGCCGCGCCACGACGATCGACGCGAGGACGCCCGAGGTCGTCGAGGCGATCCGCAGGCAGCTCGACCAGCAGAACGCAGCGCTCGTCAGCGTGCTCGCCTACGAGGGGCTGCGGCCCGGCGAGGCGTACACGCTCACCTGGGGCGACGTGCTCGACGACCGCGGCCGCGCCCGCAAGCGCCTCATGGTCCGCACCGCGCTCTCCGACGGCGAGGTGACGACGCCGAAGTCGGCGCGCGCCCGCGAGCCCGAGCTCTTCACGCCCGTCGCGCGCGAGCTCGTCGCCCTCCACCTCGCCCAGGGCCGCCCGCCTTCGGACGCGCTCGTCTTCCCGGACGCCGCCGGCAGCCACCTACGCCGACAGAACTGGCGGCGACGCGTATGGATCCCCGCGCTCGAGCGCGCCGACGTCACCTACTTCCGCAGCTACGACCTCCGACACACCTGCGCCACGCTCCTCCTCTACGAGGGACGCACGCTGAACGAGGTCGCCGAGCACCTCGGCCACTCGGACCCGGGCTTCACCGCCCGCACCTACGCGCACGTCATGCGCGACGGCTCGCGCCGCCGCCGCGTCCCGATCGCACAGGCGATCCGGACGGCACGAACCGCCGCAGCCCGTAGACCCCGCGTAGACCCCTCGACAGAAAAACGGCCCTCCGAGGAGAGCCGCTCCGAGAAGAAATCCCTGCAAATCCGGAGAGCCGACGGGGAGACTCGAACTCCCGACCCCATCATTACGAGTGATGTGCTCTACCAGCTGAGCTACGTCGGCGGAGGGTTCTCAGTTTAGCCGGGTCTCTCCGCGCTCCTCCTCAGCGAGACTGCGAGTGTGACCAAGGCAGGATGCTTCGACACCCGGAGGGCAGCCGTAGTCGAGCTGGAGTCGCTGGCGGAGCTCGAGCCGGCACTTGCGCGCGAGGAGTTCGGCGTCGCGAGGGTCTACGTCGGGTACGCGGCGGCCGCGCCGTCGGCGCCCGAGCCGTGTCGCCTCCCGACGGTCGCTTACGCGCTCGGCTCCCCTGCACCGCCTCGAGGCGGCTTCTCCGTCGGGCCGTGGGAGACGACCTGGAGCGCGGCGGAGTACGCGGCCGCGGTCGAGACCGTCCGTGCTGCGATCTTCGAGGGCGATGTCTACCAGGTCAACCTCGTGCAGCACCTGCACGCGGACTTCGACGGCGACCCTGCGGCGTTGGCGGCTGCGCTCGCATCGCTACGGCCACTCGAGCCTGCGCCGCTCGTCGGCGACGGCTGGGCGATCGTCTCGGCTTCGCCGGAGCTCTTGCTGCAGAAGCGCGGTGAGGTGGTACGAACGATGCCGATCAAAGGCACCCGGCCGGCCGGGGTGCCGGTGGAGTCGGAGAAGGACACCGCGGAGCATGTGATGATCGTCGACCTCGAGCGCAACGACCTCTCCCGCGTCTGCGTCCCCGGGAGCGTGCACTGTCCAGAGCTCTTGTCCGCGCGCGAGCTGGCCGGCGTCTCGCATCTCGTTGCGACGGTGGAAGGGACATTGCGGGCAGGCGTCACGCTCACGGAGCTGCTCGAGGCTGTCCTACCCGGCGGCTCGGTAACCGGCTGCCCCAAATCGAGTGCCCTGGAGCTCATCGCCGCGCTCGAGCCGGTCGGCCGCGGCGCGTCGATGGGTGCGCTCGGCCGTATCTACGCCAATGGCGACCTCGACCTGGCCCTGACCATCCGCACCTTCGCGCTCGTGGACGGCTCGATCCACCTGTGGGTCGGCGGGGGGATCGTCTGGGACTCCGAGCCTGCGGCGGAGGTGGAAGAGTCGTGGGTGAAGGCGCGACCACTCCTGGCGGCACTGTGAAGGTCCTCGCTGTCGCCGTCGCGGG
>DATBAH010000160.1:0-7921 GCA_036271615.1 Gaiellaceae bacterium | reverse complement strand
GTGGTCGTCACGGCCCACACCGGCTCGGCCACCGGCAGCTTCCGCTCGCCGGCGACCGGCGTCGTCAGCGGCTAGGTCTTCTTCTTGATCGGCTTGCCCGAGGGCGAGAGGACGTACCAGAGGCCGCCGTTGAGGTTCGTGGCCTGCCCGTTCGCCTGGCCGGGCTTCGTGTCGCCCGCGTATCTGTAGAGCGGCCAGCGGTTGTACGTGACGACGCGACCGCCGCTCGGGTTCTTGTCGGAGCCGAGCAGCTTCGCCTTCGCCGCGCCGCCCGCTGTCGCCTTCTGGCCCTGCTTGAGCTTCAGCGGCGGCCAGGCGGCAGCGCACGAGCCCTTGCAGGTCACCTTCTTCTGGTGGTCGGGGACGAACATGTAGAGCGTGAGGCCCTTGCTCGTCACGAGGATCGTGCCGAGCTTGCCGACCTTCCGCGTGGTCACGGTCACGGACTTCGTCGCGTGACGCGACGCTGCGACGCCTGACCCGGCGGACAAGCCGGCCACCAGCACGGCGACCACTGCTGCCAGAGCGATGAGACCGCGTCTACGCGTAGCCATCGCAACCACTCTAGCCACAGCGCATAAGAAAAGGCGGCGGGCAGGCCCGCCGCCTTCAAAGCTCCGCCGCAGAGTCGTTGCCGTCAGCCCCGAGCGGGAGTCAAGAAGATCATCTCGCGCCTTGGTCCTGCCCGCCCTCCCCCATTTGGGGGATCTGAATCCCGGTCAGCTCGGCGCGCTCGCCACGAGCGAGAGCGGCGGCCGTGCGACAAGCTCCGCGTACAGGACCCGTTCGACTTCCTCCGCCGGCGCGGGCCGGCCGAAGAAGTATCCCTGGCCGTAGCGGCAGCCCATCTGCCGCAGACGCTGCGCCTGCGCGCGATGCTCGATGCCCTCGGCCACAGCCGCAAGGCCGAGCGAGTCGCCGAGCCGCAGGATCGCGTCGACGAACGCCTCGTCGGCATCCTCGCCGACGAGCCTGTCGACGAAAGGCTTCGGAATCTTCAGCGACTCGATCGGAAACTCGGCGAGGCGGCTCAGCGAGGAATAGCCGGTGCCGAAGTCGTCGATGCTCAACCCCACTCCGAGCTCGCGCAGCCGTCGCATCGCGACGAGCGCGCCGTCGCTTCCCTGGATCACGCCCGACTCCGTCACCTCGATCACGAGACGGCTCGGCTCGACGCCGTACCCCTTGAGCGCCTCGGCGAGCGTGTCGACGAGCCGTTCGTTGGCGAGCTCCGCGGCCGCGAGGTTGAGCCAGATGGTCAGCTGCGAGGGCCAGCGGCGGGCGGCTTCGAGAGCCTGCTGCAGGACGAGGCGCCCGAGCTCGATCGTCAGCCCGGCCTCTTCCGCGGCGGGAAGGAAATCCGCCGCAGTGAGCAGGCCGCGGGTCGGATGCGGCCAGCGGGCCAGCACCTCGAAGCCCTCGATCTCCTCGTTCGCCAGCCGCACGACCGGCTGGAAGTGAACGAGGATCTCGCGCCGCTCGATCGCCGCCTCGAGGTCGAGGCCCAGCTGCCGCTGCGCGCGAAGCTTCTCGTGGAGATCCGCCTCGTACAGCGTGTACGCACGCTCCGACCGTTTCACGCTGTACATCGCGATGTCCGCGTTGCGAATGACGTCCTCGCCGGTCGTGATGCCCCCGGCGCCGACGGCGATGCCGACGCTCACGTGGCAGGCCACGTCTCCGCACTCGAGGACGTACGTCCCGTCGATCGCGTCCAGCACGCGGCGCGCGACGCCGACGGCGGTCTCCGCGTCCGCGTCGCGGACGAGCACCGCAAACTCGTCGCCGCCGAGCCGCGCCGCCAGATCCTGGGTGCGGATCGCGCCCTCGAGCCGGCGCGAGAACTCCGAGAGCAGCGCGTCGCCCGCGCTGTGACCCCACGTGTCGTTGACGGTCTTGAAGCGATCGAGGTCGAGGTAGAGGACGGCCGTCGAAGAGCCACCCTTCAGCTCCTGCTCGACCGCCTCGACCAGGTTGAGGCGATTGGGCAGGCCCGTGAGCGCGTCGTGATACGCCTGGTGGCGGAGCTGCTCCTTGAGCTGCGTCACCTCGGCCAGCGAATGCTCGAGCCGGCCGTTCTCGAGCAGGATGCTCGCATGGCCGGCAAAGGTTCCCATGAGCTCGACGTCCGCCTCGGCGAACGTGCTGACGTCACCGAGACGCTCTCCGACGACGAGCAGCCCGAACGTGCGGTCCTCGCCCCGTAGCGGACCCACGATCGCGTCCTCGAGCCCGCGCGAGCGAAGGAACGCATCGAAAGCCGGCCTGGCGCGGCGCCGCGTCAGCAGCGTGGCCGAGCCGATCGACTCCACTTCGGCGAACGCGGCCGCATCCTCCGGAGCAAAGCGCTCCTCCGGGTGCATGAGCAGCTCTCCTTCGGCACCGCTGACGCTCTTGAGCGGCCCTTCGCCGTCGGCCGGCGGCAGGAGCAAGATCTCGGCGTACTCCGCGCGCAGCATGCGCCGCGCCGCCACGAGCAGCTGCCCGACGGCGAGGCCGAACTCCGGCGCACCCTGCGTGGCGCGCATCGACTCGTAGAGGAACTCCAGGTGCTCCCGCTGCTCACGCTGCTCCATGTAGCCGCGGAAGGCGACGACGGTGGCGAGAACGGGGACAACGAGGAGAAGAACGGCGAGCGGGCGAACCTGGAGGAGCTCGACGACCGCGAGGCCGAGGCAGGCGGTTGCGAGAGCACCGAGGAGCGAGGTGACGAGCGTCCGGCCGAGCTGTGGCGCCTGGAGACGCTCCTCGGCGATCGCGATCACGGTCGAGACGAGCAGGATCCCTACGACGTGGGCGATGCCGCAGGCCACGAGAACGAGCACCCAGAGATGCGGCGCCGAGTCGGACGGCGAAGCGAGCGACCGGAAGACGACCAGGGCGATGCCGCTGCAGAGCGGGAGCTCTGCGAGGTTGAAGCCGAACTTGGCGAGCTGGCGCAGCTGGCTCCTGCGCCTGTTCAGCACAAGCGCGACGACGGTCCCCACGACCTGGCCGAACAGCACAGCCGAAGGCGCCGAGAGCAGCAGCCCGAGCGTGAGCCCGATCTCCGTCAGCGACAGCGTGTGCGCCTGCTTCCGGAACTGGAGGTGGACGACGAGGACCTCAGCGAGGTAGAAGGCGACCGCGAGCCACCACCAGGGCAGGTGCGGGCCCGTCGGGAACATCGGACGGTCGAAGCCCGCGATACCGACCGTCCACACGCCGGCGCAGAGGAGCGCGAGGACGCCGTTGAAGATCCAGACGCGGCGCGGCGCGCGAAGGGCCTCACGCACAGCTGCGCCGAACGGGCCCAAGAGCTCGTTCGGCGCGCGCCGCGAGATCGTGAGAGACCGGCCGACGATCACCGGCCCCTCCCGCTACCCATCAGCCCCAGCTGGCGCCGAGCCATCCGTATCCCGACCAGCTCGAACCGCTCCAGCTGAGGTCGCTCCACGAATTGCCGCTCCAGGAGCTGCCCGACCAGCTGGAACCACTCCACGAATTGCCGCTCCAGGAGCTACCCGACCAGCTCGAGCCGCTCCACGAGTTGCCCGACCAGCTCGAGCCGCTCCACGAGTTACCGCTCCAGGAGCTGCCCGACCAGCTCGAGCCGTCCCAGACGCCGCCCGACCAGCTCGAGCCGGCGGCCTCGAGGGCAGCCATCGCGGCCGAGTCGAACGGAAGCCCGAAGATCGTCTGGTTGCCCTGGAGGACGACGCCGTTCAGGGTGAGATGCGTGTTGCCGCGCGAGAGCTCGAGCGGCCCGCTGCCGTTCGACCACTGGAGGCCGCCTGGGCCGGCAGGTCCGGCCGGGCCGGGGCCAGGGCCAGGGCCAGGGCCGGGGCCAGGGCCAGGGCCGGGGCCGGGGCCAGGGCCAGGGCCGTGTCCGACGGGCGGGCCTGCAGGAGGCACCGGCGCCTTGAGCAGCTTCTGCAGGTCGAGCTCGCCGTGCCCCTGCACCCACGAAGAGGCGCCCTTCAGCGGGGTGGAGCCCTTGATGAGCAACTGCTTCACCTGATCGGGCGTGAGCTGCGGATACTTCTGCAAGAGCAGTGCTACGGCACCGGTGACGTACGCCGACGCCTCCGAGGTGCCGCTGCCGCGGAAGTAGAGGTCGCCGAGCGCCGCGCCGGGGTTGTTGTCGTCGACGTACGAGTCGGGCACACGCAGGCCCTGCATGTGCGCACCCGGCGCAAGCAGAGTCGGCGGGGTGCACTCACCGGGTTTGCACGACGGGTTGCCGGCCGTGAACGAGGCGGGTACGTCGTCCTTGAGCGAACCCGTGCCCCTCGTGTCGGCCGCGCCCACCGAGATCAGCCACGGATCGTAGGCCGGATCCGAGAGGTTCGATCCGATACCGGTGTTTCCGTCGGCCGTGACGACGGCGATGCCGGCCTTCCAGGCCTGCTCGACTGCGAAGGCGAGCGGGTCGACCGTGTAGGGCTGCTGCGAGTCGGTGCCGTACGAGAGGTTGATGACGCGGATGTCCATCCCGTTGTCGTAGCGGTGCTGGACGACCCAGTCGACCGCGGCGATCACCTGGCTCACGTCGGCCCCGCCGTTCGCGTCGCCGACCTTCACCGAGAGGATGCGCGAGTCAGGAGCCACTCCGCGGTAGCCGCCGGGCTGCCCGTCGTTGCCGCCGATGATCCCGGCCATGAAGGTGCCGTGGCCGTTCGTGTCCAGATGCTGGAGCGACGGATCCTGCGACTCGAGCGAGAGATCCGGGCCGTTCACGATCTTGTTGTCGCCGCTCAGCGCCGGCACGGGAGCAACGCCCGTGTCGATGAGCGCCACGTCGACGCCCTGGCCGGTCACGCCGGCGTTCCACCACGCCTGGACGCCGTCGCCCGCCGTGACGTTCTGCATCGAGTAGGGGTCGGACGTCGGGTCGTAGCCGGACCCGCCCCAGGACGCGCCGGGGCGGATCATGCCCACCGCGAGCGCCAGGACGAGTGCGAGGACTCCCAGCTGCCAGGTCTTGAGCGAGCCGTCGCGTGCGGTGAGGGATGCCCCCACGTCGTACCTCCTTCTCGCGACCGCCCTGATGCCGCAGAACGTGCCGCCGTAGCCGCCAATCAGTGGGCGCAACGTAGGTGGCGATCCGAGCGTGAACCTCCCGCGAAAGGGGGAGCCCTTTCGCTCGGACGAGGGATTTTGAACGCTCAGATCAGCCCCAGCTCGCGCCGAGCCACTGGGCGCCCGACCAGCTCGAGCCGCTCCAGTTCCCGCCGCTGAAGCTCGAAGCGCTCCACGAGTTGCCGCTCCACGAGCTCCCGCTCCAGGAGCTGCCCGACCAGCTCGAGCCGCTCCATGAGTTGCCCGCCCACGTGAGGCTGCTCCAGCTCGAGCCGCTCCACGAGCTGCCGCTCCAGGAGCTGCCCGACCAGCTGGAGCCGCTCCACGAGCTACCCGACCAGCTCGACCCGTTCCAGGTGCCGCCCGACCAGCTGTGGCCGGAGGCCTCGAGGGCGGCCATCGTCTTGGCGTTGAACAGCTTGCCGAAGATGTCCTTGTCCCCCTGCAGCACGATGCCGTTCATCGAGAGCAGGTCGTCGCCGCGGGACAGTCCCAGCGACCCACGCCCGCTCGACCAGACCGGGCCGGATCCATGTCCTGGAGGGGTGGCCGGGAGAGCCGGGCCGGGGGCGTGTCCGGGCCCACCTCCCGCCGGGAGCAGCTTGCTCAGGTCGAGCTCGCCGTGGCCCTGTACGAGCGGCGACACTCCGGGCAGCGTCTGCGCACCCGAGATCACCAGCTGCTTGACCTGGTCCGGCGTCAGCTTCGGGTACTTCTGGAGCAGCAGCGCGACGGCGCCGGTCACGTACGCGGCTGCCTCGGAGGTGCCGCTGCCGCGGAAGTAGAGGCTGCCGAGCACCGCGCTCGGGTTGTTCTGGTCGACGTACGAGCCCGGGACGCGCACGCCCTGCATGTGGACGCCTGGCGCCAGCAGCGTCGGCTCGACGCAGTTCCCCGGTACGCACGTCGCCGCGCCGGCGGTGAACTGCGCGGGCCGGTCGTCGGCGGTCGACGCCGTGCCGTTCGTGTCGGACGCGCCCACCGAGATCAGCGACGGGTCGTACGCCGGGTCGGCGAGCCCCGAGCCGATGCCGGTGTTGCCGGCCGCCGTGACGACCACGATGCCCGCCTTCCAGGCCTGCTCGACCGCATACGCGAGCGGATCGAGCATGTACGGCTGAGTCGAATTCGTGCCGTACGAAAGGTTGATGACCCGGATGTTCAGCCCGTGGTCGTAGCGGTGCTGGACGACCCAGTCGACCGCGGCGATCACCTGGCTCACGTCGACGCCGCCGTTCGCATCGCCGACCTTGACCGAGAGGATGCGCGAGTCGGGGGCAACTCCGCGGTAGCCGCCGGGCTGCCCGTCGTTGCCGCCGACGATGCCCGCCATGAACGTGCCGTGGCCGTTCGTGTCGAGATGCTGGAACGAGGGATCCTGCGACTCGAGCGACAGGTCGGGGCCGTTCACGATCTTGCCGGAGGCGCGCAGGGCGGGAACGGGAGAGACGCCCGTGTCGATGAGCGCCACGTCGACGCCCTTGCCGGTCACGCCGGCGTTCCACCACGCCTGCACCCCGTCGGCCGCGGTGACGTTCTGCAGCGAATACGGGTCGCTTCCCGGGCTGTAGACCGACGAGCCCCACGAAACGCCCGGCCGGATCATCCCCAGCGCGAGTGCGAATACGAGTGCAAGCAGACCGACGTGCCATGCTCTGAAACGGAAATCGTTGCGGTTCGCGAAGACCCCCACCGTTACCTCCTCGTCGCGACCGCCCCGGTGCCGCAGAGACACGCCGCAGTAGACCCAGTCAGTCGCCGGAACGTAGGTGCCGATCGCATGGCGATCCTCCCGCAAAAGGGGGAGCCCAATCGCTCGAACGAGGGAATTAGCATCGACTTCCGTGACTTCGGTCCTCGAGTCGACTCCGCCGCGGTTCACGCCCGAGGAGGCTGCCCGGATCGCAGCGGAGTTGTTCGGCGTGCACGGGACCGCGTCGGAGCTCGGTAGCGAGCGCGACCAGGCGTTCCTGCTCGACGACGCCGGCGCCGGGGGGGTGCTCAAGATCTCGAACCCGGGCGAGGACGAGGCGGTGCTCGAGCTGGAGGAAGCCGCGATCGCACACGTGGCCGCGGTCGACCCGGACCTGCCGCTCGCGAGGCAGCTCGCGCCCCGGGCGTCGTTCGACGGCCACCAGGTGCGGCTGCTCGAACGGCGCGAAGGCCGCAAGGCCGGGCCGGAGCTCGACGACGCCGCGGTGCGCGGCATCGCCGAAATGCACGCCCGCCTCTGTCTGGCGCTCCGGTCGTTCTTCCACCCGGCGGCGGATCGGAAGCTCCTGTGGAACCTCCGCGCCGCCCCGCAGCTGCGTCCTCTCATCGAACACGTCGCCGACAGCGACCGGCGGGCGCTCGTCGCGCGCACGCTCGACCGCTACGAGGATCGCGTCCTGCCGCGGTGGGAGCGTCTGCGCGCCCAGGTCGTCCACGGCGACCTCAACCTCGACAACCTCCTGCTCGACGAGCGCGGCCGGGTCACGGGGATCCTCGACTTCGGCGACTGCTGCCACACGGCGCTCGCGGCCGACGTCGCGGTCGCACTGGCGTCCTTCCTGCGCGGACGGCCGCCGGAAGACGTGTTCCGCGTCGCCCGGATCGCGCTGGACGGGTTCGCGTCGTCGCTCCCGCTCGAGCCGCTGGAGCTCGGCGTGCTCGGCGACCTGGTCGCGGCACGGCTGGCGGCCATCGTCTCGATCAGCGCCTGGCGCTCGCGCCGCTTCCCCGAGAACTCCTCCTACATCGAGGCCTGGGACGACGACTCCTGGCGCCTGCTCGAGCTCCTCGACGGACTGGGGCCGGAGGAGGTCGCACACGAGCTCGGCGGACAGCTCCGCCCGGCCGCGACCACGGAGCTGGCTCG
>DATBAH010000159.1:0-5774 GCA_036271615.1 Gaiellaceae bacterium | reverse complement strand
CAGCGGCGTACGCAGCTCGTGCGACGCGTCGGCGACGAAGCGTCGCTGCGTCTCGAGCGAGTCCTCGAGGGACGCGAGCATGGTGTTGAAGGACGCGCCGAGTTGCGCGAGCTCGTCGCTCCCTCCCTCGGGGACGCGCTCGCTCGGGTCCCCGGTTCTCGCGATGCGCTGGGCCGCCTCGTTCAGGCGTCGCACGGGTGCAAGCGTGGCGCCGGAGACGAGCGCTCCGGCCGCCGCCGCCAGGAGGACCGCCCCGAGCGAGACGAGGAACAGGATCAGCTGGAGCCGGTTGAGAGCGTGGTCCGTCGGCGCCAGGCTGATCACCACGAGCACGGCGCCGAGCGTCGGGAAGCCGAGCGGCGCCACGTACTCCCGTAGCCGGACGTTCATCTGCCGCTTGCCTACGGTTCGCCTGGCCGTGATGTCGCGGAAGAAGGCGGAGTGAACGTCGCTGGAGCGCGCGACTGCGCGCACGCGGGCATCGGCCAGTTCGACCCGGGGATCGCCCGCGATCTTCGCCCCGGCCGCGTTGACGACCTCGGTGAAGCTCGCGAAGTCCTGGGAGCCGAGCTGGCCCTCGTTGCCTCGGATCAGGCGCGCCTGCGTCTTCAGCGAGCCGTCGAGCTGCGCCTGCAGCTCGTGGCGCATCACGAAGTACGTCGTCACCGACGCGAGCACGACGACGAAGGCGACGACGCCGGCGGCGACGAGCGTCAGACGGGCGCGAAGAGTCACGGCTCGCGCAGCACGTAACCGGTGCCGCGGACGGTGTGGATCAGGCGCGCCTCGCCGTCCTCGGACTCGGTCTTGCGCCGGAGATAGCCGACGTAGACGTCGAGCGCGTTCGAGGAGTGGCTGAAGTCGTAGCCCCAGACGCGCTCGTAGATGAGCGAGCGCGGCAGCACCTGGCGCGGGTTGCGCATGAACAGCTCGAGCAGATGCGCCTCGGTCGTCGTCAGCTCGAACCGGCGGGTGCCGCGGCGGGCGTCCATCGAGCCGAGGTCGAGCGTCAGGTCGGCGAAGCGCAGCACGGCGCCGGGCTCCTCAGGCTTCGAGCGGCGCAGGAGCGCACGCAACCGCGCGAGCAACTCCTCGAGGTCGTACGGCTTCGGCAGGTAGTCGTCGGCGCCGGCGTCGAGGCCCTCGACCCGGTCCCCCACGGCGTCGCGCGCCGTGAGCAGGAGGATCGGGATCCGGTTCCCCTGCCGTCGCAGACGGCGCGTGACGTCGAGGCCGTCGAGCCCCGGCATCATCACGTCGAGCACTACCGCGTCCGGCGTGCGGGAGTCGACGGCCGTGAGCGCCGTGTCCCCGTCCGACGCGAGCGCGACCTCGTAGCCGTGCAGCTGGAGCGCACGCTCGAGCGCCTCGCGCACCGCGCGGTCGTCGTCTACAACGAGTACGAGCAATTCAGTGCCTCTTCAGTGAGTGTTGCCGCGTTCCTGGCGAGCGAAAAGCAAGCGAGGCAAGGACGCAGGGAGTCCCGATAGCCGAAGCTATCGGGACGACCGAGGACGCCGCATCGCGCCGCTTTGCAGCCGCCAGGGATGCGGAGGACACTTGCTGAAGAGGCACTTGCCTCTAAGTTTGCCGTCAGAAGTGAGAAGCCGCTAAGCAGCCGGCAGATCCACGACGAACGCCGCGCCCTGGCCGGGCTGCGAGCGAACCGTGAGGCTGCCGCCCATCCGCGAGACCAGCTCGCGCGAGATGAAGAGACCGAGGCCGCTGCCGCCGACTCCGCGCGTGAGGGCGGGATCGAGCCGATAGAACTTCTCGAAGATCCGCTCCTGCTCGCCCTGCGGGATGCCGAGTCCGCAGTCGCGGACGGTCAGCCGCACGCGGCCGTGCCCTCCGGCGAGCTCGACCGTCACGTCGCCGCCGTCCGGGGAGTACTTGATCGCGTTGTCGAGGAGGTTGACGACCACCTGGCGGAGCTTGTCCTCGTCCGCGAGCGCGACGGCCGGCGTGCCGTTCTGCTCGAGGCGCAGCCCGATCTGCTCCGGCGCGCGCAGGCGGGCCGAGTCGAGCGTGCTCTCGGCGAGCGGCCTCAGGTCGGTCGCCGCGGTCGCCACGTCGACACGGCCTTCCTCGAGCTGGCCGGCGAGCAGGATCTGGGAGACGATCGCCGTGAGCCGCTCCGTCTCGCTGACGATGATCTCGAGGAAGCGGTCGTGCTGCTCGGCCGGAATCACGATGTCGGTGCGCCGGAGCGTCCGTGCGGCGCCGTACACCGCGGCGAGCGGCGTGCGGAGCTCGTGGGAGGCGGTCGCGACGAAATCGCTTCGCGCCCGCTCGAACGCCTGCTCGTCGCTGACGTCACGCAACGTATAGACGACGCCCTCGTCGAAGGCGACGCCGGTGACCGCGACCCAGCGGTCGCGGGAGGCGGTCTCGATCGGCACCGTCACCGGGCGTGCCCGTTCCGTCGCAGCGTCGGCGACCTCCGCCAGACGGGTCAGCTCCTCCCAGGCGGGCAAGACCTCGGCCGGCCGCCGCCCGATCGCCTCGGCCTCGCGGACACCGGTGATCGCAGCGGCAGCGGCGTTCCAGAAGCGGACGCGACCGTCCTCGTCGAGCAGGATGACGCCGTCGCCGACGTAGGCGAGCGCGAGCGCGGCCTCCGCCCGGCGCTCGGCCTCGCGGTAGAGCCGCGCGTTCTCGACCGCGATCGCGGCTCGCGCCGCAAGCTCCTGCGCCAGCTCGAAGTCGGAGTCCTGTAGCTCCCTGACCTCCGAGACGAGCGTCAGCGCCCCGAAGATGCGTTCGCCGGAGCGGAGCGGCAGGGTGATCGCGCTCCGGAGCGAGATCTCCTCGAGCGCCCGGGCGGCATTCGGGTCGCGCTCGACCGCCTCGTCGAGCAGCTCCTGCGGTATCTCGCGGAGGAAGACGGGCTCGGCGGTGCGGATCACCCGGGCGGTCAGGTCGAACTCGTCGTCGATCATGATCGTGCGCGAGCTCGCCTGCATCTCCTCGGCCCAGCGCTGGCGCTCGGGATCCTGGTGAGCGACGACGAGCTGCTCGATCTCGCCTGTCTCCTCCACGAGCATGGCGATCGCGCACCAGTCGGCGAGCTGCGGCACCGCAAGCTGGACGAGCCGCTCGAGCGTTCGGTCCAGCTCGAGCGACGAGGTGAGCAGGGCGGTCGCCTCGCTGAGGAAGGAGAGGCGGTCGCGCAGCACCTGCTCGGCCGCCGAGAACCGCGCCCGCTCGAGAGCGAGCGCCGCCTGGCGGGCAAGGGCGATCTTGAGGGCCCGGCGCTCGGGCGTGAAGTCCTGGTCGGTTGGAAAGGAGAAGACGAGGCCGCCGATCGGCTTCCCGCGCTCGCCGACGAGCGGGACACACACGAGCCCGTGCCCCGGCTGCGAGCGGCCGACGAGCTCCGGATAGCGCTCGTCCCGCTCCGCCTCCGAGCGGATGAAGACGCCCTCACCGGTACGCACGGCCTCCGAGAGCGGATAGTCCCCGCTCACGGGGAAGCGCCGGAACGGCTCGATCCACTTCAGGTCGTAGCCGCGCGACGCGATGACCTCGAGCCACTCGCCGTCGTCGCTCAGGGTCGTGATCAGCCCACCGTGCGCCTCGGCCGCGCGCACGCCTTCGGTGAGAACCGCGTCGAGGACCTCCTGCGGCGTGTGCGCCGTCGCGAGCGCGTCGGCGACGTTCTGCAGCCGCGTGGCAGCGTCGAGCGCGCTCCGGCTCTCGCGCACCGCCCGCTCGGCCCGCTCGCGAGCGTCCCGCTCGCGGCGCAGCACCTCGCTCCCGAACAGTGCGGCGAGGATGAAGATGGCCAGCGCGGTCGCGCCCTCGCCGTTGATCTGGTTGCGGTCGTAGCGCGAGGCGAAGAAGTAGAAGAACGGAAAGGCGGAGGCCGCCACGGCGACGAGGCCTCCGAGCCGGCCGCCGACGATCGTGGCGAGGATGATCGCGACGATGTAGAGCAGCCCCGGGACGACTGTGCGGACGTCGGTGAACGCGAGCAGCGTGACGAGACCGGGCGCGCCGAGCGCGACGGCCAGCGCAAGGGCGTGGCGCTTCGTCGGGTGCGGCCACCGGGACGCTCGCGCGTGCCCCTGCGGCGCCGCACCGGCGATCATTCCTGCTCCGGGAGCTCGCGATTGAGTTGGTCGCGCTCGCCTCTGGCGACGCGCCCGAGCACCTCTCGCACGATCCCGGCGAGCTCGAGCGGGTCGAAAGGCTTGACGACGTAGCCGACGGCACCGAGCTCCTGCGCGTGCACGCGATCCTCGTGGGCCGCTCGCGCCGACAGGAAGACGACCGGGATGTCGCGGGTCACGTCGTCGGCTGCCAGCTGCTCGGCGACGCCCCACCCGTCGACGCCCGGCATCATTACGTCGAGCAGGACGAGCGACGGCCGTTCCCGCCTGACCGCCTCGAGCGCCTCGGAGCCGTCGGCCGCTTCCGCCACCGCGAGCCCGTCGCCCTCGAGATTGACGCGGCAGATCGTGCGAATCGACCGTTCGTCGTCGACGAGGAGGACGAGCGGCGTCGACTCCTCGGGCCGCCCTCTTCCAGCCCCTCCGCCCGGGTCCGGACGATGCCGGACGCGGTTGCCCCAGGTGTCCCCGAGACGCGAAGGCCGGTAGGCCCGGGCTGCCCGGAGAGCGTCTGACCTGCTCGACCTCGTTCGCTGTACCGCCGTCACGGATCCCCCCGAGCATCGTGGCTGTGGGAGGCGAAGTGTGCCCGAATGTACGCCCTTGCGCTAGGAGGGTTTGGCGAAATAGTTGGTTGGCACGGCGGTGGCTCCTCGGGTAGTAGTGCAGTAGCGATGGAGATCGTGGAACTCAACGGACGCCAAGATGAACCGGCCGTCCTGAGCGTCCTCAAGCAGTCCCATGGCCCGGTTGCTGCGCTCGAAGAAGCGGGTGCTCACTACGGCTCTGGCGAGTGGCTGTTCATAGGTTGGCAGGAAGGGGACGAGATCCTTGCCGTTGCCGGCGCAGAACAACATCCAGACGCCACAATCGGGATCAACTCGATTGCCGTGGCACCGGGCTGGCGAAACCGTGGTCTAGCCCGCTCCCTTATAGACGCGCTCGCTGAGCGTATGGGTGCCGAACGGGTAGTTGCTGAGACGGACGACGATGCCGTCGGCTTCTACCGCAGCTGCGGATTCACGATCGAGGACACGGCTCCCAAGTTCGGCCACCGTCGGTACTGGTGCGTTCGCACCTTGCAGTGACCGCGTGGGGCCGAGGGCTAACCCTGTGCGCGGAATGCTTGCCGAGCGCCGTCGATGTACGCCTTGACCTGCTCCGGCGTCCACGACTCGCCCTCGTTCAGAAGCGATAGAGGGACCGCTGTACCCGAGGAGCAAACCGATGATCCTGTCGCGCTGCTCCTCGGGTACGTGCGGATCGCAGACGGCCCACTCATACAGATTGAGGGCCTATCTGTTACCCGCGTACCCGTAGCTTGCCGTGCCGTCGCCATGCTCGATAACGAACGGGATGGAGCCCTCGCAACACGCCCACTCAACCTTCGTAGCGACACGCATGAGATCGTCGGGCGCTTCCACGTGCAGATGCCCGCCTAGGCCGATTGGCCGCAGACCGTGAGCGACCAAATAGCTGTGTTCGCCGAGCAGGTCGTCCGAGGCTAGGAGGGCGACCGAGGACGCCGCTCAGCGGGCGAGCAGCGTGCGCCGGCGGCCCAGCCTGCGTTTCACCAAACCCTGCTAGGAGCCTTTAGTGCTCGCGGTTCCATTCCTCCGCGAGCTCGCGGAGGCCGGGCCCGCGCACGCGGAGGGCGTC
>DATBAH010000158.1:0-14325 GCA_036271615.1 Gaiellaceae bacterium | reverse complement strand
GCGCCGACGCGAGCACGGCGACGGTCTGCGCGTAGGCCTCGGTCAGGAGCTGGTGCTGGCGGCGGCCGATCTCGATCAGCCGGTTCAGGTCGGCCACGTCGACGACGTCGCGTCGAGCGTCGGTGACGTCCTGCCCGTCCGGGATCAGAGGCGTGACGAGCGCGATCAGCTCGAGCGGGCTGAAGGGCTTGCGCATGAATGCCTGCGCGCCGGCTGCCTTGGCCGAGCGTCCGGCCTCCTCCGAGCCGCTGATCGCGACGATCGGGATCTTGCGTGTCTGCGGCGTCTCGCGCAGCCGCTCGAGGTAGAAGATCCCGTCGATTCCCGGCAAGCCGATGTCGAGCAGGATCGCGTCCGGACGCGACTCGACGAGCACGCGCTCGGCCTCGATCACGTCGTACGCGACGCCCACCTCGAACCCCTCCAACTCGAACGTCGTACGAATCAGCTCGCAGAGCAGCCGGTCGTCGTCGATTACGAGAACGCGACGTGTGCGGCCCATGTCCGAACCCCCTCACTTGCTGACGGCAACGCTTCTGCTGGTGTCTGTCGGCAGGCGCTGCGGCGACGATAAGAGAGGTCCGCCGGCGCCGTGGAGGGAGTGGGAGAAGTTTCTACCGAAACCTCACGTTGGCTCGGAACGAGTTCCCCCGTTGGGGTGACTGTCCGAGCTTCCGTCACCCGCGGCGCCGGCGGTTGCGGGGGCCGGCGCCGCAGGCGGTGACGACGAGGGCGAGCGTGCTCGCCGGGAGGAGTGCACGCCTCATCCCAGCCCCTATACGTCGCAGGAGCCCGCGAGTGTCACACGCTCTGCCGGTTGCTACTGGAGGCGCTCGGCGAGGTAGCGGATCGCCAGCGGGTAGCGGTATTCGATCCCGCCGTGCCCGGCGTCGAAGAGCTCGAAGAACACGTCGGTGATCCCGAGCGCCTCGAGCTCGCGGCGGAACGCCTCGGCGCCGAGGTCGAGGAACCACTCGTCGCGCGTGCCGGCGTCGATGTAGATCGCGCGCTGGCTGCGGAGCGCGTCGGCGTGCCGGCGCGCCATCCGCACCGGATCCCACGCAAGCCAGCGCTGCCAGACGTCGTCGCGCAGCATCCCGGTCGCCGGGTCGAACGGGAGGTCGACCGAGCCGTCCTCGTTTGCCGAGTAGCACGCGGCCATCGCATACGTGTTGAGGAGGATGTGGTCGTACCCCTTCGTGAATGCCGGCCGGGAGCGGAAGTCCTCCCAGAAGCGGTCGTACGAGCCGTCGTACTCGTCACGCAGGACGCGCACGGTGTCGCGGAACTCGGGCAGGTAGCAGAGCTCGAAGAGCGCGTCGCCGGCGTGGGTCGCAAGACCGCCGAAGATATCCGGCCGCAGCATCGGCACGACCATCGCGCCGTAGCCGCCGCTCGACTTGCCGGTGAGGCCGCGGTGCCCGGCCTCGGCGAGCGTCCGGTAGCGGGAGTCGACGAACGAGACGACCTCCTCGCAGAGGTACTCGCCGTAGCGGCCCGTCCCGGGCGAGTCGATGAACTGCGAGCCGCCGTACGACGTCCAGGCGTCGACGGCGACGACGAGCGCCGGCGGGCAGCCCTCCTCGGCGAAGAGCCGGTCGATCCGCTCGGGCGTGCTGGGGCGGAACGCGGTGCGGTTCCGCCACATGTCGAGCTGCCCGGTCATCCCCTGGATCAGGTAGATGGAGGGGAAGCGGCGGTCGGGCTCGGCGTCGTAGGCGGGTGGGAGGTAGACCCAGAGCGGGCGGACGTGCGGGTCGCCGAGCGGGTTGTCGCGCAGGAGCTCGCTCTCGATCTCGAGCTCTTCGAAGCGTCCCACCGGCTCCCGCGACCATGGCTCCACGCGCCGGTTCTATCAGGCCGCGGCCGCGAAGCGCCCGGCTACACTCACGCCGATGGCCGAGTACGGGACGATGCGGGTCAAGAGCGGTCTCGCCGAGATGCTCAAGGGCGGCGTGATCATGGACGTCGTCGACGCCGAGCAGGCGAAGATCGCCGAGGAGGCGGGCGCGTGCGCCGTCATGGCGCTCGAGCGCGTACCGGCCGACATCCGTCGCGACGGTGGCGTCGCGCGCATGTCCGACCCGGAGAAGATCCAGGAGATCCAGGAGTCCGTGACGATCCCGGTCATGGCGAAGTGCCGCATCGGCCACTTCGCCGAGGCGCAGATCCTGCAGGCGCTCGAGATCGACTACATCGACGAGTCCGAGGTGCTGACGCCGGCCGACCTCGAGCACCACGTCGACAAGTGGCACTTCACCGTCCCCTTCGTGTGCGGCTGCACGAACCTCGGCGAGGCGCTGCGCCGGGTCGCGGAAGGCGCGGCGATGATCCGCACGAAGGGCGAGGCGGGAACCGGCGACATCGTCAACGCGGTCACGCACATGCGCTCGGTCGTCGGCCACATCCGGAGGCTCGGCGCGCTGCGCGAGGAGGAGCTCTACTCCGAGGCGAAGGAGCTGCGCGCGCCGTACGAGCTCGTCAAGTGGGTCGCCGAGAACGGGAAGCTCCCGGTCGTGACCTTCACAGCCGGCGGGATCGCGACGCCCGCCGATGCGTCGCTCTGCATGCAGCTCGGCGCCGACGGCGTCTTCGTCGGCTCGGGCATCTTCAAGTCGGGCGACCCGGAGCGGCGCGCGAAGGCGATCGTCGAGGCGACTACGCACTTCCAGGACGCGGAGATCCTCGCCCGCGTCTCGGCCGGCCTCGGCGAGCCGATGGTCGGCATCTCGACGCAGACGCTCGACCCGAGCGAGCTGCTCGAGACGCGCGGCTGGTAGTCGCTCCGTCCGACGCCGAGCGGATCATCCGCCCGCAGTGCATCCGCGAAAGCCGGTCTGGAAGACGTCGTCCTTCCTCGTCTACACGGGAGGGCTGACCGTCCTCGGCGCCGCGGTCGCTGCGCTGGCTTACCTCAACGGCCACTACGGCAAGGGCGCGCTCACCGGCTGGGCACTGCTCATGCTCGTCGTGCTGCGGTTCATCGCCGAGACGCTGCGGATCCGCGACCGCTGGGTCGCGGCCGGGATCTTCTCCTTCGCCTCGGTGATCGCGTGGGGAGTCTTCGTCGGGCTCGCGTGGTGGTGGTTCGGCTGGCTCGACAGCTGGAACTCGGCCTTCGGCGGCTGGTCGCTCGCCCACCTCTCGCTCGAGTTCCTCATCCTCGCGGTGGCGAGCGCCGAGCTGCTGCGCTCGGGCTTTCCGTTCATCGCGCTCATCTCCACGGTGGTCGGCTGGTTCTTCGTCACCGACTTCATCTCCGGTGGGGGGACCTGGACGTACATCGTGACGCTCGCGATCGGGCTCCTCTACCTGCTCGCTGGCAGTGTCAGCCGTTCGCCGTCTGCGTTCTGGCTGCATTTCGTCGGGGGCCTGCTGATCGGCGTGCCTCTCCTGCGCTGGTGGCACACGACCGATTTCCACTGGGCGCTCATTTCGGCGGTGGCGCTCGTCTACGTGCTGATCGCGTACGCAACGAGGCGCTCGAGCTGGGCGGTGTACGCGACGATCGGGTTCTTCGGAGCCACGATCCACTACCTCGTCGGCCAGCCGACGAGCATCGTCGAGAACATTGCGTCGGGGACCGTCCCGCCGCATGTGAGCCCCTGGGCGCCTGCGCTCGCCTTCGGACTGCTCGGCTTCTGGCTCGTTCTGCTCGGCGTCCTCGGTCGACGCGGCGCGACCGCTCCGCCGGCCGAATCCGCGCCGGCGTAGCTCCGATTACCATCGGGGGCGATGGAGAAGCCGCTCAGAATCGGCGTCCTCGCCGTGCAGGGGAACTTCCGGGAGCATGCCGCCGTGCTGCGGCGCCTCGGCGCCGAGGCGGTGGAGGTCAGGCTCCCTGAGCAGCTCGACGGGCTCGACGGGCTCATCATCCCCGGCGGGGAGTCGACTGCCATCGGTCGGCTGATGCGGTTGTACGGCCTCGACGAGGCGGTGCGGGAGTTTGGCGGCCCGATCTTCGGGACGTGCGCGGGGATGATCGTCCTCGACCGCGACCATCTGGGTCTCGGCGACTACCGGACGCGGCGCAACGCTTTCGGCCGCCAGGTGAGGAGCTTCGAGGCGGATCTCGACGTGGGAGACGGCGACGAGCCGCTGCGAGCAGTCTTCATCCGCGCGCCGTGGCTCGAGGACGCGGGGCCGGACGTCGAGGTGCTCGCCGAGGTCGACGGCCATCCGGTGCTGGCGCGCGAGGGGAGGCTCCTCGTCGCCGCCTTCCATCCGGAGCTGACCGACGACACGCGTGTCCACGAGCGGTTCCTGAACATCGTGCGAGAGGAGTTCAGTGTCCGGGCATAGCAAGTGGTCCTCGATCAAGCACAAGAAGGGGGCCGCCGACGCCAAGCGCGGCAAGCTCTTCTCGAAGCTGACGCGCGCGATCATCGTCGCGGCGAGGGACGGCGGGCCGGATCCCGCCGGAAACCTCGCGCTCCAGAACGCGATCGAGAAGGCGCGAGCGGCCTCGATGCCGAAGGACAACATCGACCGTGCGATCGCGAAGGGATCCGGCACGGACTCCGACTCCGCCGCCTATGAGACGGTGGTCTACGAGGGGTACGGCCCTGCGGGCGTCGCGGTGATCGTCGAGTCGCTGACCGACAACCGCAACCGGACTGCGGGCGAGGTACGGCACACCTTCGACAAGAACGACGGCAATCTCGGAACTCCCGGCGCGGTCGCCTGGCTCTTCGAGCGGCGCGGCCTCGTGCTCGTGCCGGCCGACGGGACCGACGAGGACGAGCTGATGCTCGCCGCGGCCGAGGGCGGCGCCGACGACGTTGCTCTCGACGGCTCGAGCTTCCAGGTGCTCTCCGCGGCCGAGCAGCTCGGCACGGTGCGCGAGGCGGTGGCGGACGCGGGCTTCGAGATCGAGTCGGCCGAGCTGACGATGCTCCCGAAGACGACGGTCGCCGTCGAGGACGAAAGCGAGGCCAAGAAGATCTTGCGCCTGATCGACCAGCTCGAGGAGAACGACGACGTGCAGGAGGTCTACGCAAACTTCGACATCCCCGAGCGAGTCCTCGAAAGCGTGGCCGGCTGAAGCCGCTTCGCGGCTAGGTCGGAGTAAGGTCAAAGGCGTGCGCCTTACGTGTCTCATCCGCGGCGGTCATCGATGGCAGACGGTCGGCGATGCGGCGGGCTCGACGACGACATGCATTCGCTGCAGAGCGTTACGGCACACGCGAGTCGAGTCGGCGAGCTACGGCGCGTTCAAGGGTCACACGAATTTGGCCTTCAAGTGGTCCGCGATGCCGTCACACGGCAGCGAAGAGCTCGACGAGAGCTAGCCGCCGGATCGGGACGATCGCGCAGCCCATGCGTACCCTGGACGCGTGATCGAGGTCTCCTGCGCGGCGTGCGGTTGGGTCGCGATTACGAGTCAGCCCGTGAACGACGTCTGGCGTGAGCACGAGGCGGGGTGTCCCGCCTTCGGTGGCGCCGTTCGCCACCTTCCGGATCTGCCGCCGCTGCGGCAGCTCCTGCCACGGGTGAACCTGTGCCGTCACCGGCCGGTACGCCGTCAGATCGCCGTGACTCCCGCGGGCGTGAAGAAGTACGCGGTCATGTGCGAGCTTTGCGGTCGCCTCGTCGACTGACCGCCCGCGGGTGCCGACCGACGCCGACGAACGTCCGGTGTTCCGGAATGACCCTGAGCGGCGCTGCGCTCACTTGATGGTCATCGCGTTCAGGAGGGTGCGGAGATGTCTCTTGTCGGCCCGAGAAGCCGTTGGGCCGACACTCATCGCCAGGTAAAAGACCCGACCCGCAGTGTGAAAGACACTGGCTCCGGTCCGAGGGCCGAGACACCAGGCGTCGTCTGAGCGCCGCGGGAGCGAAAAGTGTTTCGGCCTGGACGGTGTTCGTGGCAGCGAACGTCGCCTATCAGCCCCGAGTGCTTCTCTCATGAACGCAAGCACGCCGTTCTTGGGCCGCTGCTTGGCGATACCGGAGAGGCAGGGGCCAGTGTCTCTTGCTGTCCGATGGAACCGAAAGTTGCCGACGGCGAACCGGTAGACAGGCTCGGTTCCGTTCGAGAGAGGGTTCGTCGTCGCGTGCCAGGCGGATGGGTAGGCGAACGAGATGCCGTGGCTGGAGAACATACGAAGCGAGGCGCTCGCTCCGCTCACGCCGGGGAGCAGCGCCAGCATCGTCAGGGTAAGCGCGGCAATCCTCAGCCTCACAATCTCTATACGACACGCGAGGAGTCACAAGTCCCGCGCTCGGCTGGGCGAACGTCCTCTCGCCCGAGAGAGCGCCGTCTCGGAGGCGACGCGCATCCGGTCACGGCTTGAACACGATTCGTCCGACCGGGTCCGTAGCTTTCTGTCGTGAAGGTCGTAGGCATCGATCCGGGGACTGCTGCTTGCGGGTACGGAATCGTCCGAGAAAGCGGAGGCCGCCTCAGGGAGGTGGCGCACGGCTGCTGGTCGACGCCCGCCGGACAGGACACCGTCCTCCGTTTGAAGACGATCCACGACGCCGTGGCGCAGCTCATTGCCGAGCACGCGCCGGATGCGGTGGCGCTCGAGGAGTCGTACGTCGGCGCCGACGCCCGCATCGCGCTCTCCGTCGGACAGGCACGCGGCGCCGTGCTCGTCGCGGCCGCCAACGCGGGTGTGGCCTGCCGCGAGTACGCGCCCGCCAGCGTCAAGCAGGCGATCTGCGGCTACGGCCGCGCCGACAAGGCGCAGATGCAGCGGATGGTGAAGATGCTCCTCGGGCTCGACGAGCTGCCGACGCCGCACCATGCCGCAGACGCGCTCGCGGTGGCGATCTGCCACGCGCTCGCGCCGCCGCTCCTGCGTGCGGCCTCCTAGAGGGAACGTCCGTTCCCGTGCGTAGATTGCGCCCATGATCGCCCGCCTCCGCGGCAAGCCGGCCGCCAACACGCCCGAAGGGCTCGTGCTCGACGTCGGCGGCGTCGGCTACCTCGTCCACGCGACGCCGACCGCGATCCGGAAGGGAGATACAGCCGACGAGATCACGGTCGAGACGTACCTCCACGTGCGCGAGGACGCGCTCCAGCTCTACGGCTTCGCCGACCGCAGCGAGCGCGAGCTCTTCGTGCAGCTCCTCGCGGTGGGCGGCGTCGGCCCGAAGGTCGCGCTCGGGATCGTCTCCGGCTCGCCGGTCGCGGACCTGCGCCGCGCGATCGTGCGCGGCGACTCGGCGCGCTTCCAGGCGATCCCCGGCATCGGCAAGAAGACGGCGGAGCGGATCGTGCTCGAGCTGAAGGAGAAGCTCGGCGACCCGGCCCTCGCACCTGCGCCCGAGGGCGACGGGGAGCACCACCTCGTCGCGCGCGACGCGCTCGTCGAGCTCGGCTGGTCGTTGCTCGACGCCGAACGCGCCCTCTCCGAGGTCGATCCCGACCTGCCGCCGGAGGAACGCGTCCGGCTCGCGTTGAAACAGGCTGCATGAACGCGACGACGCAGTTCCTGACGCCGGCCCTCGGCGAAGACGAGGAGGAAGTCGAACGGAGCCTCCGTCCTCGCCGGCTCGACGAGTTCGTCGGTCAGGCGCGCGTGAAGGAGCAGCTCTCAATCGCGCTCGACGCGGCGAAGGGGCGCGGCGAGGCGCTCGACCACGTCCTGCTCGTCGGGCCGCCCGGCCTCGGCAAGACGAGCCTCGCGCACATCATCCGCGAAGAGCTCGGCGTCGGCATCCGCTCGGTCGCCGGACCTGCACTCGAGCGCAAGGACGTCGCCGCGATCCTCACCGCGGTCGAGGCACGCGACGTCGTCTTCGTCGACGAGATCCACCGCCTGAGCCGAGCCGCCGAGGAGATCCTCTACCCGGCGCTCGAAGACTTCCGGCTCGACATCGTGATGGGGCAGGGGACGGCCGCGCGGACCCTCACGCTCGACCTGCCGCCGTTCACGCTCGTCGGCGCGACCACACGCACGGGCCTTCTCACCTCGCCGCTGCGCGATCGCTTCGGGATGACGTTCCGGCTCGACTACTACGAGGACGGCGAGCTCGCGACGATCGTCCGCCGCTCGGCCGGAATCCTCGGCGTCGAGATCGCCGACGAGGCCGCCGACGAGATCGCGGGCCGAGCCCGAGGCACGCCCCGAGTCGGGAACCGGATCCTGCGTCGGGTCAGGGACGTCGCCGAGGTGCGGCACGAAGGAGCGATCACGACGGCGATCGCGCGCGAGGCGCTCGAGCTGCTCGAGGTCGACGAGGCGGGACTCGAGCGGCTGGACCGCGAGCTCCTGCGATCGATCGCCGAGAAATACGGCGGCGGCCCGGTCGGCCTCAACACGCTCGCCGCGGCGCTCGGCGAGGAGCCGGACACGATCGAGTACGTCTACGAGCCGTACCTCCTGCAGCTCGGCTTCCTCCAGCGGACGCCGCGCGGCCGCACGATCACCGCGCTCGGCCGCGCGCACCTCGGCTCACCGGCCGAGCCGGAGACCGACCCACGACTTTTCTAATCCGGGCCGACCCGGTTAGTGTCACGGCGTGCCCGACCTCTGGACACCGACCCCCGAGCTGCCGCACGAGGCGTTCGTCGAGCGCATCCACAAGGCAATCGCTTCCTTCGCCGAGGCGAATAGCGTCGAGAAACCGGTCGTCGAGGTCGAGCTGGCCGACAGGTCGCGTTTCGTCCTCGAGCGGATCGAGCCCGAGCCCGGCTTCGGGATGGTGACGCTCTACGTCACGGACGCGCGCGACGACGCGCCCGACGCGCTCATCGTGCCGATCGGCTCCCTGCGGCGGATCGAGCTCCGTACGGCTCCCGAGAGAGCGGAAAGCTTCGGCTTCAGCGTTCCGCCGACCACGTAGACGAGCCACGGCGCGACGAGCAGCGCCATCACGTCGAACCAGACGTAGCCGCCGGCGACTCCGCTCGGCGGATTCCCGTCGGGGACACCGAGTCCGGGTAGCGTCGAAGCCCAGCGCCACGTCCCGATCGACGTGCCGTAGAGCTCGAGCGCGGCGACGACGAGGAAGACGCCGGCGTAGGTCGCCCGGAAGCGCGACTTCCAGAGGAACAGGAGCAGTAGCGGCACGCCGACGGCGCCGGCGACGTCGAGCCGCGGCAGCACCGTCAGGCCGGCGAGTCCCCACCCGGCGGCGCCGACCGCCGCCGCCCAGACGACCGCGCGCGTACGGAGGCTCCGGCTGAGCGCAACCCCACTCAGGTACACGAGCCCGTGGGCGGGCGGGATGAAGAGCGGCAGGTTGTGCAGGCGATAGTGGTAGACGCCCCAGACGAGCGAGCCGGTCACCTCTCCGATCGTCGCGAAGAGCACGACTCCCACGGTCTGGGCGCGCACGAGCGTCGGCAGCGGCCGCAACGCCGCCGCCAGCACGGCGAACGTGAGCGCCCCGAGGACGAGCTGCCCGTGGAGCGACACCTGGGTGTCGAGCGCGAGAAGGCCGGCCAGGTACGCCGGCAGCGCAATCGCGTACCAGCGAGGGATCCTCATCGCCGGTACTGGAGCTCGTGCCAGCTCGGCGTGGGGAGGAGCTCGAGGAGCGCGCGGCCGCCGTTCGTGTCGGCGAACGTGAAGTCCTGCCGCTCGTCGTCCCAGTCCACCTCGAGCAGTCCCTCCTTGACGCGGTGGTCGAGCCAGGCGCCGCGGAAGACGAGCTTCTTCAGCCAGTAGACGAGCGACTCGCCGCGGACGAGCGCGAGCGCCTCCCAGTGACGGACGAGGTATTCGCCGAGCGCACTGCGCGGCGTCTCGATCGCGTCGCGCTCGACGAGCTCCACGAGGTCGGCGGTCTCCTCCTCGTCCAGCTCCGGGCCGGAGACGAGCCCGAGGCGGACGGCGGCCGCAGTGACCCGCTCCTCGAAGTCCTCGCTGCTGAAGGAGAAGCGGTAGCCGAGGAACTCGACGACGTAGTCGTCGCCGGAGTGGTAGTTGCCGGCCGCTTCCACGGCGGCAGCGTACCCTGACCACATGCGGCTACTCCGCTATCCGGCGGCGCTCGCGGTCGTGCTCGGCCTCGTTGCTCTGACGGCCTGGGCGCTTGCGTGGCCGTTCGAGAAAGCGGCGTATCTCGCGCCCATCATCGTGATCGGCGGAGCCGCCGCCGTCGGTCTCGTCCTCCTCTGGGGGAAGATCGCACTCGACTCGCTGCGGGAGTCGCGCCACCCGCGGCGCGTGCTCGCGTACTGGGTGGTCGGGCTCGGGCTACTCGTCCTGCTGACCGTGCTCGGCGTCAAGCTCCCGAACGAGGGCGGCTAGCAGGCGGTCGATCTCGCCGCGCGTCGTGTAGGCGGCGACCGAGAGGCGGAGGAGGTCGTTCTCGGCGTCTCCGGCCGGGATCTCGATCCGGTCGTCCGCGAACAGCCGCTCGCGCAGGCCGGTCACGAGGCGGGGGAGTCCGACCGATGTCAGCTGGGCGACCATGGCCTCCGGCGCGAGCGGCTCCGTCCCGAAGAGATCGCAGAGCTCCCGGCGGGCCTCGTGGAACGCGACTTCGGGATCGAGGAGGAACTCGCGGCGGAGCTCCGCTGCTGAGGGTGCGGCCATGGCCTTCTTCTACTCCATCCCAAACCCCCACCCACCCGGGGACCGGTGAAGCGTGCCGCTCCACCGGTCGCACGCGCGTCGCGGGTCCGTCACGAAAGCCCGGCAATCGCGATCCGCCTGTCCTTTCCGGCCAGGTTCCTGGACCGATTCCGTCCGCCCGTCCCCGTAGCTTGGCTGCACATGCACGAAGGCACCTGGACACTCGCCGACTGCCCGCCCTCTGCCCAGGGCGAGCTCGTCCGCGCGCTCGGAATCTCCGAGTTGACCGCCGCCGTCCTCGTTCGGCGCGGCTATTCCGACCCCGCTGTCGCGCAACGCTTCCTCGACGGCGAACAGCCACCGCACGATCCCTTTCTCCTCGGTGACATGGCCGACGCATGTGCACAGATCCGCGCCGCGGTGGAGCACGGCCGTCGGATCTGCGTCCACGGTGACTACGACGTCGACGGGATCGCCGCTACCGCGCTCGCCGTCCTCCTGCTGCGCGAGCTCGGCGCGGATGTCGCGTGGCATCTCCCGAGCCGCTTCGACGAGGGCTACGGCGTCCGCAGCGAGACGCTTGCGCGCCTTGCGGACGACGGCTGTGGGCTCGTCCTCACCGTCGACTGCGGAATCACCGCCGCGGCCGAAGTGGCAGAGGCAAGAGGGCGCGGCCTCGACGTCGTCGTCACCGACCATCACCGCCCCGGCGAGACGCTGCCGGACTGTCCGATCGTCGCCACTCGTCCGTCCGCGTACCCGTTCCCCGAGCTCTCCGGGACCGGAGTCGTGTACAAGCTTGGACAGGCCCTGTTCGGCACCGATTCCGAGGTTCCGCGTCGCCACCTCGACCTCGTCGCCCTCGCAACGATCGCCGACGTCGTGCCGCTCGTCGACGAGAACCGGTCGCTCGCGATCGCCGGGCTGCGCTCCCTCGCGCGCACGGCAAAGCCCGGACTGCGCTCGCTCATGGAGCGGGCAGGGGTCGACCCAGCCACGGTCGATGCAGGAGCCGTCGGGTTCCGCCTCGCGCCGCGTCTGAATGCGGCCGGACGCCTCGGCCATCCGCGCCAAGCCCTCGAGCTCCTCCTGACAGAGGACGAGGCCGAAGCGGGGCGGCTCGCCGACTCGCTCGAGGAGCTCAACCGTGAGCGTCAGGCGGTCGAGGGCCGGATCCTCCGCGAGGCAGTCGCGCAAGTCGAGGCCTGGCCGGCCGAGTGGCGAGAGCGACGCGCATACGCCGTGGCCGGAGCCGACTGGCACGAGGGCGTCATCGGCATCGTCGCCTCGCGGCTCGTCGAGCGCTACCACCGCCCCGTCGTCCTCATCGCAGGCACCGAGGGCGACTGGAAGGGATCCGGACGCTCGATCCCCAGCTTCGACCTCCATTCCGCGCTCGGGGCCTGCGCCGGGCTGCTCGGCCGCTGGGGAGGCCACCGCGCCGCGGCCGGTCTGTCGATCGCCGAGGAGAACGTCGAAGCGTTCGGCGAGGCATTCGCGCGGCAGGCCGCTGCCGTGCTCGACGACGAGGACCTCGAACCGGTGACGTCGATCGACGCCGTCGTCGCGCGCGGAGCCGATCTTTCCCTCACGCTCTGCGGCGAGCTTGCACGGCTTGCTCCGTTCGGGCTCGGCAACCCTGCGCCGACCCTGCTCGCTCCAGGCTGCGGGATCGCCGAGCTCGCGACCGTCGGCGACGGCAAGCACCTCCGCTTCCGTGTCCGGCGAGACGGGCGGGACGCCGGCAGCGCGATCGCGTTCGGGCAGGGCTCGCGCCTCGAGCGGCTCAGGCCGGACGCCCCGTACGACGTCGCCTTCCGGCTGGAGGAGAACCGCTGGAACGGCACGGTCGCACCCCAGCTCGTCGTGCGCCGAGTGTTCCCGAGCCTGCCGCGCTACCTCGAGTTGCGTGAATGGCTGACGGAGGAGTGGCGCAAGCCGGTCGCCGGCCGCGACCCCGAGGCGAGCACGATCTTCGCCGAGCTCGGCGTGGTCGAGGGAGGCCCTCGCCGCGACCTGCTCGAGTCGCAACGGTTCCGCGAGCTGCTTGCGGCCGAGCCGCCACTCGCGGCAGCTGCGTGATCCGAGTCGCGACCGACGCCGACTGGGCGACCATCCCCGAGATCCACCGCGCCGCCTTCGGCGACGAGGGAGACGACGTCGCGCGACTCACCGAAGAGCTCCGCGCGAGCGAGTGGTACGAGCCTCAGCTGTCGTTCGTGGCCGAGGGAGGTGGAGCCACCGTCGGCCACGTGATGAACACCTGGAACTGGCTCGAGGGAGGCTCACCTCGGGTGTTGCAGCTCTCGCCGCTCGGTGTCCTTCCAGAGCACCAGCGACGCGGTCATGGCTCGGCGCTCGTACGCGCTTCGCTCGCCGCCGTCCGCGCACGCGGCGAGTCGCTCCTGCTCGTCGAGGGCAATCCGAACTACTACGGACGCTTCGGCTTCGTACGCGCGGACGAGCTCGGCCTGCTACCCCCGCCGGAGGCTCTCTACGACTGGGCGTTCCAGGTCGCAGTCCTCGATCCGAAGGCGGAAGTGCCGCAGGGTCGCGTCGTCTACTCGGAGCCGTTCAGGCACTGAGCGAGCGCGAGCGCGAGCCGCAGGGCGGCGCGATAACGGCGATATACGGCCATGGAACGCGTCACTTCGTCTCTCTGACGGCCGTTCCTCCCCGCAGGATTAGCCCCGGAAACCCGCGAGTACACTGAGACGGTGACAGCGATTGCGGCAGGCGAGAGGCACGAGGAGCTCCTGGAAGCGCTGCTCGCCGAGCTCGCGGCGCAGCGCCAGGACGTCGACGTCGAGCTCGTCACGCGCGCGTTCCGGTTCGCCGCGACCGCGCACGAGGGCCAGCAGCGCCGCTCGGGCGAGCCGTTCATCACCCACCCGGTCGGCGTCGCCTCGATCTGCGCGGGGCTGCGCCTCGACGAGCAGACGATTGCCGCCGCGCTCCTTCACGACGTCGTCGAGGACACCGGCGTCGAGCTCGACACCGTCCGCCAGGAGTTCGGCGACGAGATCGCCCTCCTCGTCGACGGCGTCACGAAGCTGACGCGCGTCCAGTTCCAGACCCGCGAGCAGGCGGAGGCCGAGAACTACCGCAAGATGGTCGTGGCGATGGCGGAGGACGTCCGCGTCATCCTCGTCAAGCTCGCCGACCGCCTCCACAACCTCCGCACGATCGAGTACCTCGGCAAGCAGAAGCAGATCCAGAAGTCGCGCGAGGCGCTCGAGGTCTACGCGCCGCTGGCCCATCGGCTCGGCATCCACGCGCTCAAGTGGGAGCTCGAGGACCTCGCCTTCCAGACCCTCCACCCGCGCAAGTACGCGGAGATCAAGACGATGGTCGCCGAGCGGCGCGCCGACCGGGAGGGCCACGTCGCCGAGGCTGCCGACGTCCTGCTCCGCGAGCTCGAGAAGGTCGACATCCCCGTCGACATCTCCGGCCGCGCGAAGCACTTCTACTCGATCTACGACAAGATGGCTCGCAAGGGCCGCGAGTTCAACGAGATCTACGACCTCACCGCGATGCGCGTGATCGTCGAGCGCAACGGCGAGGAGGGGACGCGCGACTGCTACGGCTCGCTCGGCCTCATCCACTCCCTCTGGAAGCCGCTGCCCGGCCGCTTCAAGGACTACGTGGCCATGCCGAAGTTCAACGGCTACCGCAGCCTCCACACGACCGTCATCGGCCCTGAGGGGCGGCCGCTCGAGATCCAGGTGCGGACAAACGACATGCACGCCACGGCGGAGTTCGGTGTCGCGGCGCATTGGATCTACAAGGGTGGGCGCCGCAAGGGACACGACGACGAGTGGACGCAGTGGGTGAAGCAGCTCATGGACGT
>DATBAH010000157.1:0-8668 GCA_036271615.1 Gaiellaceae bacterium | reverse complement strand
CGGTGCGGGAAGGCGACGACGACGCGCTGGCCCGAACGGAGCAAAGCCGCGAGCTCGCTCTCGGCCTCCGCGAGCCCGCGGGCGGCGATGGCGGGCCGCTGTGCCTCGAACGAGAACGGCTGCGCCTGGGGGAACGGGTCGAGCTCCGTCGAGCCGGCGAGCGACGGCGGCTCGATGCCGTCCTCCTCCCAGACACCGCGCACGTCGTCCGGCTGGAAGACGAGGTCGGGCGGCCGCTCGAGTACCGGCACCAGGTCGTCGGGCACCGGCTCGACGACCGGCTCCTCCCCCTCTTCCGCAAGTAACAGACTGTTACTAAGTTCGACAGTGTCCAGTCGGCGCTCGGCCGCCGGGTACAGGGTCGCTTCGGACACCGGATGCAGCGCGCGCTGCGTGAAGGGCGAGAACGCGCGCACCGACTCGATCTCGTCCCCGAAGAACTCGACGCGAAACGGCTCGCGGCCGGTGGTCGGGAAGACGTCGACGATGCCGCCGCGCACGGCGAACTGGCCGCGGTCGTCGACGCGCTCCACCCGCTCGTAGCCGGCGAGGGCGAGCGACTCTCCGAGCCCTTCCACCCCCGGCTCGAGTCCGGCCCCGAGCTCGATCGGCCTCGGACGCGCCTCCGCCGGCGGCAGCCCTTCGGCCAGCGCTCTCGCCGACGCGCAGACCAGCCCGCCCCGCGCGAGCACGTGGAGAGCCCGCGCGCGCTCGCCGACGAGATGCGGCGGCGGTGCCAGTCCCGACTCCCAGGTGACGCCGCGGCTGGGCAGCAGGCCGACCACCTCGTCGCCGAGGAACCAGGCCGCGCCCTCGGCGGCGTCGCGCGCGTCCGCGTCCTCCGGCAGGAGCACGACCAGGCCACCCTCCACGCGCTCGTGCAGCGAGGCGAGCAGCAGCGGCAGCGCCGACTCGGAGACGCGGGCCTGCGTCGGCATCGCAGCCGCGAACTCGGCGAGACGCTCGTGCTCGACGAGCTCCTGGACAAACGCGTGGAGTACCGGACGGTCCATGACGAAGGGCGGAACCGGCAAGTTCCGCAGAATTCGATGGTAACTGGAGTCCACAAGGCGTACATTTCGCAGACGTGCAGGGGGTCGGCCGCTTCGGACCGCTGAGAGGACGGCAGTTTCGACTGCTGTGGCTCGGCCGAACGGGCTCGGCGATCGGCGACTCGCTCATTCCGGTCGCCCTCATCTGGGCGGTCGGACACGACCTGAACGCCGGCGCCACGGGCGTCGGCATCGTCCTCGCCTGCTACACCGTCGGCGGCGCCTCGGTCACGCTCGCCGGCGGCGTCTGGGCCGACCGGCTCCCGCGGCGCGCGGTGATGATCTTCGCCGACCTCGTCCGCCTCTCGACGCAGAGCGTCACCGCCGTCCTCCTCTTCAGAGGAACGGCGCACGTCTGGCAGCTCGCGGTGCTGCAGCTCCTGGCCGGAGCGGCCGCCGGGCTCTTCAACCCCGCTTCGAAGGCGCTCATCCCCCAGACGGTGAGCGCCGACAGCCTGCAGCAGGCGAACGCCCTGATCTCGCTGCCCCGGAGCGCGACGAACGTCTTCGGGCCGGCCGTCTCGGGAGCGATCGTCGCGGTGGCCGGCGCGGGTTGGGTCTTCGCGCTCGACGCGGCGAGCTTCCTCGTCAGCGTGATCTTCGTCGCGGCGATGCGGGTGGCCCCCTACGCACGGCCGGTCGCCCGCCGCTTCTGGGGCGACCTCGCCGACGGCTGGCAAGAAGTTCGTCGCCTGCGCTGGCTCTCGGCGGGTTTCATCGGATACGCCGTGGGCAACTTCGGGGTCGGGCTCTACATCGTGATCGGATCGCTCGTCGCCATCCACCACCTCGGCGGCGCTCCGGCGTGGGGCCTGATCGTCGGCGCCGCCGCGTTCGGCGGCCTGCTAGGCGGCTTCGTGGCGTACCGGATCCGTCCCAGCCATCCGGTGGCGATGGCCTTCGCGGTCTGGACGTTGTGCGCGCTGCCGCCGTTCGCGCTCGTGAAGCCGTTTCCGCTCCCCGTGGTGATGGCCACCGCGCTGCTCTTCGGCGGCTCGATCCTCGTGGGCAACACGCTGCTCGAGACGGCGATGCAGCAGGAGGTGGTGCCGGGCAAGCTCGCTCGTGTCGCGTCGATCGATCTGCTGCTCTCGCTCTGCCTCATGCCGGCGGGTCAGGCGCTCGCCGGACCGATCTCGGGCGCCATCGGCATGGACGCGACCCTCATCCTCGCGGGGACGCTGATGTGCGTGCCGAACCTGCTCGTGCTCCTGCTCGTGCCCGAGGTGCGGGCCGTGCGGCGGCGCGTGCAACCCGAAGCCGAGCCGGAACCGGTGCTCGCGACTACCGCGGGCTGAACGTCAGCTCTCCAGCGCCGGCTCGCGCTCTTCCCCCATGAAGAGAACGCGGCGCGTCCAGTGCGGCAGCCACCAGTTCGCCCTCCCGAGCAGGGTCATCAGCGCCGGCACGAGCAGAGCCCGGATCACGGTCGCGTCGAAGATGATCCCCGCCGCAAGGCCGATGGCGAACTCCTTGATCTCGAAGCCGGGGCTCGAGGAGAGGACGAGGAACGCGAACATCAGGATGAGCGCGGCGCTCGTGACGAGCTTTCCGGTCCGCGCCAGACCGAGCTCGATCGCGCGCGGCGTCGAGCCGGTCTCGTCGTACGCCTCGCGCATCCGCGACAGCATGAAGACCTCGTAGTCCATCGAGAGGCCGAAGAGGAACGCGAAGATCATCAGCGGGATCCAGGCGGTGATCGCCTGCGTCGCCGTGATGTTCCAGAGCGACGAGCCGTGGCCCTCCTGGAAGATCAGGACGACGATCCCGAACGCCGCGCCCAGCGAGGCGAGGTTGAGGATCACGGCCTTGATCGGCAGGACGATCGAGCGGAACGCCCGCGTGAGGAGCACGAGCGTCAGCACGAGCACGAACGCGAGCAGGTAGGGGAAGTTGTCGTAGACGGCGTGCACGAAGTCGCGGTCCTGCGCGGGCACGCCGCCGAGCGTCGCGCTCGTGCCCTGGAGCACGCCGTTGACACGGTCGATCACGCCCCCGATCCCGGGCGCCGCGCCGTCGGTCGCGGGAAACGCCTCGACGAGCGTGTCCCGACCCTGGTGCCAGCCCGGCCCGGGTGGAACCGTTGCACCGACGATGCCGGCGACGTGGCTCTCGCTTGCGGCGACCGCTTGCGCATCGCCGCCGTTCTCGACGAGGGTCACGAACGGCTTCATCACGCCGGGAGAGAGGCCTGCGTCGGCGAGCATCGCCCGGCCCGCGATGGCGGTGCCGGCTCCGGGGAAGTTCTTCAGCTGCGACTCGTTCGGGTTCAGCTGGAGACCGATCACGACGAGGACGGTCACGATCGAGATCCCGAGAGCCGCGACCGGCCACGGCCGGCGCAGGACGAAGCGCGCCCAGCGTCCCCAAGCGCCGTCCTCCGGGTGGCCGCTGTCGACGAACCGCTTCGGCATCACGCGCAGGCTGTTGATCCGCTCGCCCAGCACCGCGAGCAGCGCGGGCATCAGCGTGATCGCGGCGAGCACCGAGACGGCCGGGATCAGCATGCCCCCGATCCCGATCGAGCGGATGAAGGGCAGCGGCAGGATGATCATGGAGAGGAGGCCGACTGCGACGGTCGAGCCCGAGACGATCACGGACCGGCCCGCGTGGGTCATCGTCTCCACGAGCGCCGTCTCGACGTCCTTCCCCTCTCGGAGCTCGTCGCGGTAGCGGAAGATCATCAGCAGCGCGTAGTCGATCGCGACGCCGAGGCCGACGAGCGCGATCAGGAACTCGACGATGATCGAGACGTTCGTGATGTAGGTGAGCGCCCAGACGAGCGTGAAGGTGTTGAGGATCGCTGCCGCCGCGACGGCGATCGGCACCAGGACGGCCGGCAGCGTGCCGAAGACGAAGAGGAGGATCACGATCGCGCCGAGCGCGCCGATCACCGCCTCGACGAGCACGTTCCCACCGCCCCCGCCATGCGTGCTCGCTTCCTCGAGCGGGTCGTGGCCGGTGACCTGCACCTGGATCCCGCCGGGCAGCCCGCGCGCCGCGGCGTCGCGCACCTTGTCCGCCTCGCTCGTGGTGGAGAACGTCGACGGCCCCGGCGGATAGACCTCCTCGAAGGTCGTGTGCCGGTCCTTGGAGACGTACATCAGGTCGTGCGTCGAGAAGTACGAGCTCGTCCGGGAGCTCGGCATGACCGATCCCGCGCGGCGCATCGCTGCCTCGATCGCGCCGCTCTTCGTCGCGTCACCTGAGGTGTGGAAGACCACGACGTCGGGCGGTCTCACGCCCGTGCCGAACGCCTTGAGCGTGCGCTGATTCGCCTCGTAGGCCGACTTCCCGGGGATCGAGAAGCTCTGGTACCAGCGCTTCGAGACCTGCCCTGCCGCAAACGCGCCGAAGAGCGTGAGAACGATCCAGGCGGCGATCACCTTTCGGCGATTCCGGGCGACCAGATGAGCGAGCCTGCCGAGCACCGTCGAGTCCGCCTGTGTCATGTCATCCCCTCGTTCGCTTCCCGATCTAATCATTCAGTGCCTGAATCGTTCTGTAGCTGTAGCATATGCACGTGGCCGCCCGCAACTCTCGAACCGACGTGACCCCGCCGTTCCGGAGCGTCGCCTTCCTGCTCTCGAGCCTCGGTTATGCGGTCTCGCGCCGCTTTCACGAGATCCTCGAGCCGCTGGAGCTCGAGCCCGGCGAGTTCGCCCTCCTGCGCGCGGTCTCGGCCAACGACGGAGAGCCGCAGAACGCGCTCGCCGAGCGGCTGCACATGTCCCCCAGCTGGATGGTCGCCGTCGTCGACGACCTCGAGCAACGCGAGCTGCTCGAGCGCAGACCTAACGCACGCGACCGCCGCGTCCGCACCCTGCACCTGACTGCCGCCGGCACGAAGCTCCTGAGACAGGCGGAACGCAAGGCGCAGCGGTTCGACGGGCAGGTGACCGAGCCGCTGAACGAGAAAGAGCTCGAGCAGCTGCTCGAGTTACTGCAGCGAGTTGCGGCGGGTCTCGATCTGCAGCCGGGAGCACACGCCGCCCTGCGCGAACGCAACAGCTAGCGCCGGTTGACGTCGATCTGGGCGCGCTCGACGCCCTCGGCGACGAGTAGCTCCACGGCGTCCGCCGCGCGCGCCACGAGCTCTTCCGGGTCCTCGTGCGGCTCGAAGTTCCCCAGCACCCAGTCGGCGAGCGGCCGTGGATCGCCGCGCTCGGGACGGCCCACGCCGATGCGGAGGCGGAGAAAGTTCGGCGTGCCGAGCTGCTGGGCGATCGAGCGCAGGCCGTTGTGGCCGGCGAGGCCCCCGCCGACCTTGAGCTCCAGCCGGCCGAGGTCGAAGTCGCCCTCGTCGTGGACGACGAGCACGTCGCTCGGCTCGAGCTTGAAGAACGCGGCCGCGGGCCCGACCGAGCGTCCCGACTCGTTCATGTACGTCTCCGGCTTCAGCAGGGCGAGCCGTTCGTCGCCGACGCGCACCTCCGCCATCTGGCCCGAGAACTTCCCGCGCCACGATCCGCCGTGGCGCCGCGCAAGCTCCTCCACGACGAGCCGGCCCGCGTTGTGCCTGTTCCGGGCGTGTTCGCGGCCCGGGTTCCCCAGACCGGCGACGAGCAACAAGAGCTAGCCCTCGTCGGTGCTCTCGGCGTCGGAGGCTTCCGCCTCCTGCCCGTCGGCTGCGCCCTCCGCAGCCTCGCCCTCGGCCCCCTCCTCGCCCTCGGCAGCCTCGGCCTCCAGCGCGGCGAGCTCCTCCTCCGTGGGCTCGGGCTCGACGACCTTCGTCGGCGCGGTGACCGTGGCGACGACCATCTCCGGGTCGTCGAGAAGCTTGACGCCCTCGGGCGCGGTGAGGTCGGAGATGCGGAGCGTGCCGCCGATCTCCATGCCCGAGACGTCGAGGTCGAGGTGCTCCGGCACCTCCAGCGGCAGCGCCTCGACCGTGACCTCGCGCAGCGGCTGCGAGAGCACGCCGCCCTCGCGCACGCCGGGCGCGTCCTCGCCGCCGTGGAGGTCGACGGACACGGAAGCCTGGATCACCTGGTCGAGCCGTACCTCCTGCAGGTCGACGTGCGTGACGCGGCCCCGCACGGGGTCGACCTGGTACTCCTTGAGGATCGACGCGTGCGTCTGCCCCTTGCCGTCGATCTCGACGTCGAGGATCGAGTGCAGGCCGGCCGCACCGGTGAGCGCGCGCCTCAGCTCGCGCTCCGCGATGCTGATCGCGACCGGCTCGCCGTTGCCGTAGAGGACGCCGGGAACGAGCCCCTCCTTGCGCAGGCGGCGCGACTCGGCCGAGCCGAGACCTTCGCGCTGGACGACGACGAGCTTGGTGCGTTCTCCGGCCATTCCGGCGCCGGAGTGTAGCCGAGAGGCGCTGCGGTACCGTCCTCCACGTGGACTTCGAAGGTCTCCTCACTGGCTGGGACGGCGAGCACGCCGTCGCCCGTTACGACGTCGAGAGCGGCGCCTGGATGTTCGTTTGTGTCCACTCCACGGTGCTCGGGCCGTCCGGCGGCGGGACACGGATGCGCGTCTATCCCGCGCCGGCCGACGGCCTCGCCGACGCCATGCGCCTCTCGGGCGCGATGACGAGGAAGATGGCGGCCGCGGGGATGCCGCGCGGCGGAGGGAAGGCGGTACTCGCGGTGCCGGAGCTTCCCGGCGGCGAGCCGCGGAGGCGCCTGCTCCGGCGCTACGGCGAGCTCGTGGCGTCGCTCGGAGGCAGCTACCGGACGGCCGGAGACATGAACATCTCCCCGGAGGATCTCGACGTCGTGGCCGAGACCTGCCCGTGGGTCTACGGCACCACCGGCCGCGGCGGGAACAGCGGCCGCGGCACCGCGCGGGCTGCGTTGCACGCGATCCGCGCGACGGTCGAGCACGTCTTCGGATCACCGGATCTCGAGGGACGCAGCATCCTCGTCCAGGGGGCCGGAGCGGTTGGAGGCATCCTCGCGCGCGAGCTCGCGGCTGCCGGAGCGCGCGTGCTCGTCAGCGACGTCGACGAGCAGCGGGCCGCCGCGACCGGTGGCGAGACCGTGCCGCCCGGCCGCACGCTCGAGACCGAGGTCGACGTCTACTCGCCCTGCGCCGTCGGAGGCACGCTCGGCGCCGAGTCGATTCCGCGTCTCGCCTGCCGCGCGGTGGTGGGCTGCGCGAACAACCAGCTGGCCGAGCCCGAGGATGCGGAGCGACTGCGCGAGCGAGGCATCCTCTACGCGCCCGACTATGTCGTCAACGCGGGCGGCATCATCCAACTGATCGGGCTCGAGGACGAGGGCTGGGACGAGTCGCAGCTCGAGGAGCGGCTGGCGGGGGTCGGCTACACGCTGCGGGCGCTCTTCGCCGAAGCGGAGGCGGAAGGCATCACTCCCGCCGAGGCGGCCGACCGGCTCGTGCGCCGGCGCCTCGCCGAAGCCCGGCCGGCCGCCTGACGTTCAGCGAGCCACGCTCAGGCCGGGCTGGAGGCCATCGCGGCGGCGACGTTGCGACCCACGACCTCAATCGTCTGAGCGAAGGGGGCGGCCGAGGATGCCCTCGTCGAGCTGCTCGGCAAGCAGCGGCTCGGGCAGACGATCGACCCGGATCTGACTCCGGTCGCCGACTATCTCGACGCCTGGCTCGACGGCCGGGTCGGCAAGCTCGCCCCGCTCTCGGTGGCGCAGTACCGCAGCATCATCAAGAACCACATCCGTCGGGCGTCGCTCGGCGGACTGCCGCTCGGCAAGGTCCGCCGCGCCCACATTCGCGCGCACGAGGCGGAGCTCGAGCAAAAGGGACTCGCCGCCGCGACCAGGCACGCGGTGCCGGCGGTGCTCTCGCGCGGCTTCGCCGCCGCACTCGAGGATGACCTGATCGCCGTCGACCCGACGCTACGCAAGGCCGCCCGTGGCGAGGCTGGCGCCGCCCAGACGCCGCGTCGGTTTACCGTCTGGACGGCCGACGAGCTACGCCAGCTGCTCGAGGCCGCTGCCGGCGAGCGGCTCGAGGCGCTCTGGCGCATCGCGGTCGCCACGGGCGCCCGCCGCGCAGAGCTTGCCGGCCTCACCTGGCTCGGCTTCGCGGCGGCTGCGCAGACGTTGACGATCTCGCAGCAGGTGGTCGCGGTCCTCGGCGGGCTTCAGCTCACCCCTGTAAGACGAAGGGCTCGCACCAGACGATCAGCCTCGACGCCGACACGGTCGCCGCCCTCGAGGCGCACCGTGAGGCACAGCTCGTCGAGCGGGCGCTCGCCGGCGACGCCTACACCGACCGCGACCTGATCTTCAGCGACGAGCTCGGCGCGCCGATCAACCCGCAGCGGCTCACCGAGCGGTTCGGCGCCTTGCGCGCGAAGGCCAAGATCCGGCCGGGCCGGCTCCACGACGTCCGGCACTCGCACGCAACGCACCTGCTCACGAGCGGCATCCCCGTGCATATCGTCGCGGCCCGGCTCGGGCACTCCTCGCCGGTCGTGACGCTGACGACCTACGCGCACGTACTCCGACGAGCGACGAGCAGGCAGCGAAGGCGGTGGGGGTGATCTTGCGCCGTAGCGCGCGAATCGAAGAGGCGCCCGGCAGCGCTAGGGTGACCGTCACTGAGTAAGTAGCGCCACTGAGCAATCCATAACTAAGGAGGTACCACAAGTGAGTTCGATGCTTCCCGGCGCCGTCGCGCCGACG
>DATBAH010000156.1:0-2761 GCA_036271615.1 Gaiellaceae bacterium | reverse complement strand
GACGCGAACCTCGGCCGTGCGGCTGCCCGGGCCGGGCGTGCGGACGAGGCGCGCGAGCTTCTCTCCGCCGCCATCGCCTCGTTACGCGAGATCGACGCGGGCAGCTTCGTCGTCGAGGTGCAAGCGCGCCTCGCCGAGGCGGCGCTCTTCGCAGGCGACGCCGAAGGCGCGCTCGCGGGTGCCGACGAGGCCGAGGCGATCACCGGCACCTCCGCACCGCCTGCGGTGCAGGCGCTGCTCCACCGGATTCGCGGGCAGGCGCTGCTCCTGCGTGGCGACGAGGAGAGCGCGGCACAAGAGTTCGAGGAGAGCCTGCGCATCGCGCGCGAGGGCGCAATGCTCTACGAGACCGCGCTGACGCTGCGAGCGCGGGCGAAGCACACCGAGTCGGAGGAAGACGCGGAGGAGGCGCAGCGGATCTTCCGCGAGCTCGATGTCGTCGACGTCCCGTGGCTTCCCTGGGCCACGTAGCTAGACGAGCACGGAGACCGCGGCCCGCTGCGCTTCGAACACCGCGTACTTGACGTCGCCAAGGTCCTCGCCGTCCACATGCAGCGGTAGCGGAGCGTCGCACCGGATCTCGATCCGGTCGAGATCGTGACCGACGAGGACCTCGGCTGCAAGCGGATGGCCCCGTAGCAGCGCATAGGCCGTTCGGATGAGCGAGCGCCGACGAATGCGAACGGGTGCGACAACGTCAAGCCCGAGCTCGAAGTCGGCATCGGGGACCAGCGGAACCGGGATGCCCATCGCATAGGTGTACGGCGAGCCGTTCGCCACGAAGGCGAAGGCAGCGCGGCCGAGACCGACCACCTCGAGGGACGGGTCGAGGTGACCCCGATTCGATGCGATCGCGGCCACCACGGCGCGTGCGAACGCCAGGTCTCCCGGCCGCCGTCCCTCGGAGCTTCTCCCCATCTTGTCGACACGTCGCACCGCCTCGGCGTCGAGGCCGACACCTGCCGAGAACCCGAAGCGGCGGCCGTTGACGCTGCCGAGCGTGATGCGCCGGGTGCTGCGTGCTCCGATCGCAGCCGCAATCTGCCGGGCGGCGTCGGCCGGCTCGGCCGGGAGACCGAGCGCACGCGGTAGAACGCTCGTTCCGCCACCCGGAATGAAGCCGATGGGCACGTCTGCATGCAGCCCGTTCAAGGCCTCGTTGAAGCCGCCGTCGCCGGAAAAGACGACGATCGCGTCGCTGCGGCTGCGGCCCGCCTCGACGACGATGTCCGTCGCCTGGCGCGGTCGCTCGGTCCGGATCGTCTCGACCGTGCCGACGCGTCCCAGCTCGCGCTCGACGGCTGTGACGCCCTCGTCGGTGACGCGCGTCGCGAACGGATTGACGATGAGGACGACGTTCACCGGCTCGCGTAGCCGCGCATCCCGTCGAGCAGGAGCGCCGTGAAGCGGTCGGCCAGGTCGTCGGTCTCTGGGCTGGAAGCGCCGTCGGCCAAGCCGCCGGCGCCCGGCCGAGAAGCTCCCGCCTTCGGCGGCCGGCTGCCGGGACGGAGCCAGGTGTAGGCCCAGTTCGCGGCGGAGAGCGCGAGCAGCGCCGCGGTCGCGTCGTCGAGATCCGTCCGCAGCTCGCCGAGCTCGCGGCCCTCCCGGAAGAGCGCCCGGAACCGCTCCTCGTAGCGGCGCCGCTCGGCGACGAACTCGTCCCGCCGCTCGCCTTCGAGGTAGCGCCACTCGCGCACGAAGACGGTGGCGACATCGAGCTGCTCGGCGACGACTCGGAGATGCGCCCGCAGCGCGGCACGGATCCGCTCGACCACCGGCCCCTCTTCCGGAACCGTGTCGAGCGCCGCGTGGAAGGCTGTCGAGCCCTCCCGCGCGACTTCCCAGAGCAGGTCGGCCTTCGACTCGATGTGCGCGTAGAGCGAGCCCTTCTGCACGCCCATCGCCGCGGCGAGGTCGCCGATCGACGTCCCGTGGTAGCCCTTCTCCGCGAACAGGCGGGCGGCGGTGCGGGTCAGCTCGTTGCGGCGGCTCGACATCTAGACTGTGGAGGCTAACGATCGTTCGGAAGGTGGTGCTGCGTGGCAGCGGTCGCGATTCCCCGGGATGAGCAGGCATTTCTCGAGTACGTCCAGGCGGGCGGCCAGATCGAGACGTCCGACTGGATGCCGGAGGACTATCGGAAGAAGCTGATCAAGTTCATCGAGATGCACGGCAACTCCGAGCTCATGGGCGTCCTGCCCGAGCGCGAGTGGATCCTCCGTGCCCCGACGCTCCAGCGCAAGCTCGCCCTGACCGCGAAGGTGCAGGACGAGGTCGGCCACGCGCAGCTCATCTACCGCGTGGTCGAGGACCTCGGCAAGCCGCGCGAGCAGTGCCTCGCCGACCTCGTCGACGGGAAGGCGAAGTTCCACAACGTCTTCCATTACCCCACCGAGACGTGGGGAGACGTCGGCGTCATCGCCTGGCTCGTCGACGCGGCCGCGATCATCAGCCAGAAGGCGCTCCTCAAGTGCTCGTACGCGCCGTACGCGCGGATCATGAAGAAGATCTGCTGGGAGGAGTCGTTCCACATCCTGCACGGCCGCGACGTGATCCTCGCGATGGTGACCGGCACGCCCGGGCAGTTCGAGCTCGTGCAGGAGGCGCTCGACCGCTGGTGGGGACCGCTCATGCAGTTCCACGGCAACCCGATCCCGGCCGGCGAGGACCCGATGTTCCAGTGGCGCATCAAGTCGCAGGGGAACGAGGAGGCTCGGCAGCAGTTCCTCGACGGGTACGTGCCGCAGATCTGGGAGCTCGG
>DATBAH010000155.1:0-8131 GCA_036271615.1 Gaiellaceae bacterium | reverse complement strand
GTGAAACGGTCCGTGCTGCAGTGGCGGTTCATCGACGGGGTCGCGGCGAAGATCGACGAGGCAGAGCTGCGGCGAGCCCAGCATGCGAAGGACGCCGTCCGCGCCTACGAGCTCGTGTACGCCGCGCTCGGCGCCTGACGTGGCCCTCGTCGGCCTCGACGTCGGCACCTCCGCGGTCAAGGGCCTCGCGATCGACGAGGAGGGCCGCGTCCTCGCGACGGCGAGCGCCGACTACCCGCTCTCGCGTCCACATCCCGGCTGGTCGGAGCAGGAGCCCGAGAACTGGTGGCGCGCGGCCGAGGACGTCCTCGGCCGGCTCCCCGAGGGACCGGTTGGCCTGTCGGGGCAGATGCACGGGCTCGTCGTCCTCGACGCCGAGCAACGCGTGCTGCGGCCCGCAATCCTCTGGAACGACCAACGCACCGCCGCCGAGTGCGCGGAGATCGAGGAGCGGGTCGGCTTCACGCGGCTCCTCGAGCTGACCGGCAACCGCGCGCTGACCGGCTTCACGGCACCGAAGCTCCTCTGGCTGCGTCACCACGAGCCCGAGGTGTACGCGCAGATCCGACACGTGCTGCTACCGAAGGACTACGTCCGCCTCCGGCTGACCGGAGAGCTCGCGGTGGACGTCGCGGACGCCTCGGGCACGCTCCTCTTCGACGTGCGCCGGCGCGCGTGGTCGGAGGAGGTCTGCGCAGCGCTGGAGATCCCGCTCGACTGGCTCCCGCCTGCCCACGAGTCCACCGAGATCGCAGGTTCCGGAGACCAGGCCGCAGCCGCGCTCGGTGTCGGAATCGCGCGTCCCGGACCGATCTCGGTCGTCCTCGGCACGTCGGGCGTGGTCTTCGCCGCGCTCTCGTCCTACGAACACGACCGTGAGGGCCGGCTGCACGCCTTCTGCCATGCCGTCCCGGAAACGTGGCATGCGATGGGCGTGATGCTGAGCGCCGCCGGCTCCGCCGCCTGGCTCAGCGGCGTGCTTGCCGCCGACCTCGCGGATCTCGAGCGGGAGGCAGAGCGTTGGCCGGCGGGGACCGAGGGACTTTCCTTCGCGCCATACCTCGCCGGCGAACGAACCCCCCATCCGGACCCCGACGCCCGCGGCGCCTTCACCGGCATCTCGGCGTCTCACGACCGCGGCGCGCTCTGGCGCGCGATGCTGGAGGGCGTCGCCTACGGGCTGCGCGACTCGCTCGAGCTGCTGCGCGAGCTCGGCGCGAGTCCCGAGAGCGGCCGCGTCTCGGGAGGCGGCGCGCGCAGCGAGCTCTGGCTTCGGATCGTGGCCTCGGTACTCGGGCTGCCGCTCGAGACGACCTCCTCGGAGGAGGGCTCGGCGTTCGGCGCCGCTCTCCTGGCGGGCGTCCGCGCGGGCGTGTTCGCGGATGCCGACGACGCGGTCGCGCGTTGCGTCCGGCCCCAGCGTCGAATCGAGCCGGAGTGGGACTACGACGACGGCTACCGGCACTTCCGCCGGCTCTACCCGACCCTGCGACCCCTGGAGGAACAGTGACCGACCTGAACGGCAAGACCGCTGTGATCACGGGCGCGAGCCGCGGCATCGGCGCCGCTGTCGCGCGCCTGCTCCACGACCGCGGCTGCAACCTCGGCCTGGCGTCGCGCAGCGGCAGCGATCTCGGCCTCGAGCGCGTCGTCGCTCATCCGTGCGACGTCCGCGACCTCGACGCGCTCGTCGAGCTCTCCACTGCGACCGCCGAGCGCTTCGGCGGCATCGACATCGTCGTGGCAAACGCAGGCGTGGGCGCCTACGGACCGTTCCTCGAGCTCTCGCGCGAGCACCTCGACGAGATGCTCGACGTCAACCTCAAGGGCACCGTCTATGTCATCCGGGCGGCCCTGCCCCACATGCTCGGGCGTGAGGGCGACGTCATCACGCTGGCCTCGGAGGCAGGACGGCGAGGCCTTCCGTACGAGGCCGTCTACTGCGCGTCGAAGTTCGGGCAGGTGGGGTTGACCCGCGCGCTCGACCACGAGCTTCGGGAGCTGGGCATCCGTTGCTCGAACGTCTGCCCCGGCGGCGTTGCGACCGATTTTGCGCTCGACGAGGGACGCGGGCGGACGCCGGATGTGCTCGCCGGGATGATGAGCGCCGAGGACGTCGCCGAGGTGGTCGTGTTCACCCTCGAGCGTCCTCGCCATCTGCGCATCCTCGAGACGGCCTTCCGGCCGGCGAGCGAGGACTCCTGGGGCTGAGCGCTAGCGCTGCCGCATCGCGGCGAACGAGTAGCCGCCCTCGAGCATCGCCGGCGCGCGGGCAATTGTCCGGTCCCAGCCCGGAACGTCCCAGCCGAACGAGTCGGCGAGCCGGGTGATCATGTTGAAGAGCGAGCTCACGGTCGCAGCGTCGCGCAACGCCTCACGCGAGACGCCGGCCGCGTAAGCCGCCTCGGCGTCGGCCTCGGTCAGCTCATCGGGTCTCTGAGTCAGAACCTCGACGAATACCAGAGCGGCGCGCAACTCGGGCCGCAGCGGTGCGGTGCGCCAGTCGGCGACGACCGCATCCCAGACCTCTTCGCCGAGCGCATACGACGCGACCGCGCCGTGGGAACCCGTTCAGAAAGGACACTGGCGGAGCAGCGACGTGAAGGCGGCGAAGAGCTCGCGCTCGCCGGCGCTCCATTCGGACGGCCCGCGCATCGCGACGTCCAGCGCCTCCGAGTACCGCTCGCCGAAGAGCTCCGGCCGGTAGAGGAGTGTCTTGACGACGCCGAGCGGCTCGGTTCCCGCGCGCTCTCGGATCGCGGCGAGCATCTCGGCTTCGGCCGGCGCGTGACCCTCGTCGAGCACGGCGAGCCTCATCCGATCACCTCGCCGGCGCGATCGAGCCTCCGCAGACCCTCTTCGATCGCGACCACGACCGTCTGCTCGAAGATCTCGTCCTCCGAGAAGCCCGCCTCCTTCAGCGCCTCTATGTCGCTGTCGACGACCGCATAGGCCCGGTCGCGGACCTTCTCCAGATAGGCGCCCATCTCGGCGGGAGCCGACGGGCTCCCGGCGACGACGGCCCGGAGCTCTGCGATCGGGTCGGCCATGCCCCGATGCTACGGCCTCAACCCAGGTCGACCAAGCCGCTCCGTATGCGCTTGACGGCGCCCGGATCGACGCGGCTGGCGAGCCGCACGTCGAGTCGGTAGCGACCGCTGGGAAGCTTCCGCTTCGGCAGCGTGATCGTCCTCGCCGCAGCGCCGCCGACGAGCGAGCCGCGGCCGGCGACGACGGGCCGGCCGTCGGCGCGGTCGAGCGTGACGAGATAGAGGCAGTCGCGGCTGCAGCCGAAGACGACGGACGCGGCCGAGGATCTCGACAGCCGAGCGGGGAAGGTGAGGGTGGTCGGCGTGACCCGGGCTGCCAGCCCCGGGCAGACGACGGCCCCGCGCGCGACCGTACGGATCGCCTGCCCGACGGCACGCGCCGACGGCTTCGCGCCGCCGCTCGCGTCGTAGAGCCCGGTCGCCGGATCCGACGCCGCGCCGTCATCGACGAGCCGGTCGAGGAGCAGCCCGCTCACGTTCGTCAGGCACGAAGCCCCTTCGATCGCCGCGGCATAGGTCGACGCCTGCGTCGCCGGAGCGACCGCGGTCGACGATGCAGGAACGGCGTCGAGCAGGACGGGCGGCGCCGTCCCCAATTCCTGCGCCAGTGCGGACTCCAGGCTGCCGAGATCGCCGACGGCCCACTCGCCCGTGGCCGGGACAGGCGCAGGGAGGAAGGAGACGAGGTCGGGGCGAGCGCCGTCGTGGGCGAGCTCGCGTGCGACCGCGATCGTGGTCAGCTGAGGCTTGGCCGTCGAGCCGGCGAGGAACGGACCGACCTCCACGTCCGTTCTCACCGACCTCACGGCTGCCTGAACGGCTGCAAGAGCGTCGGCGTAGTCAGCTGCGGTGGCGCGCGAGGGAGCGGGCGTGAGAACGAGGTCGCGCAGCGCCGGCGTCTGCTTCGCGAGCGAAGCGGCGTAGTCGGCGAGCGCACTGCGACCGGCATCGCCGGTCGGCAGCTGGGCGGCGTCGAGGTCGAGCAGGAGCCCGACACCCGAGGGCAGCCCCTGAAGCGAGTCGACCACTGTCTGATCCGGCGCCGTCTGGCCGGGCTGCCACGCGGCCGTCATACGGACGAAGCCCAGTCCCAGCGAGTCCGCCAGAGCCCCCTGGGCGGAGTTGTCGATCCCGGCACCCACGGCGAACGGCGGCGACGGCGGCGGACCGACGGGCCCTGCTGCAGCGGACGAGCCGCCGCCTGTGGCCTTGGGGGCGTGGACGATCGGGAGCGCGTCGAACGAGGCGCGGTTGCCCGCCCAGTCGACCGCGGTCACGTGGACCGCGTAGAACCCGGCGCGCTTCGGCTCGTGCCAGCGAAGCGTGTGCCACCCGGCGCGGAGGCCGATGCGCACCGACCGGCCGGCGGGCGTCGACGCGCTGACCGTGGCCGGCTTGGAGAGCCAGAAGCGAACGGCGCCGGCGGACGTACTCGCCAGCTTGAACGCGGGAGGCTGCTTCAGGTACGCGGCGAAGCGAGTGGCAGCCTCGGCGAAGCGCGGATCGTCGGGTGCGAGCCTGTGCAGGAGCTGGACGATGAACTTCTGGTACGAGAGCGGCGTGGGGCTGCCTCCGAGCGAGTAGTACGTCCAGTAGCCGGTGTCGAACCGGGACACGGTCGCAGCGGCCGACTGCTCCAGCCGTGAGGCGAGCGTCGCCGCCGCCGGGTCGCCCGACGCATTCGCATATGTCTCGAGCGAGAGCACCGACTGCAGTTGCGCGTTCAGCACCGCGATCGAGCTGAACGAGTAGAGCCGGATCCAGGGCCCGGCGGCGACCTTCGTCGTCAACCTCGGGATCGCCTTGAACGCCGCGGCGGCCTCGCGGGACAGCGTGGCCGATTCGTCGGTCACGAGCGCCGCAGCGCGCGTGAACGCCTGCGCAGCGACCGACTGGGCCATGCCCGACGTCCAGGGCGGCCGGCCGCCGCCGAAGGAGAAGTAGTACTCCCAGCCGAGCCCGCCTCCCGGGGGCGCGACGGCGCGTGCCATCAGCGCCGCCGCCAGGCGCTGCGTGCCGGCGACGTCCTTCGCCGCGACGTGCGCGTTGAGCGCGGAGAAGTCGGCGAGCGGATGGAACTCGAAGCAGCGACCGGCGAAGTACCGATAGACGATCCCGTCCGCGTCGGTGATGTCGGTCCCGCCCGGAGGGACGCCGTGCCGGGCGAAGTAGGCGTCGTTCGCGCGCAGCTGACCGAACACCGCCAGCGCCCGCGGAGTCGTGAGACGCCTCCCGAGAGCCCCCACCTGAGCGAGCGCGACCTCCACGCGCTCCCCACGCGACCGGGGCAGCACGCGAGCGAGGTGCACCGCGTTCGCGATCACGCCGCGATCCGCCTTGGCGGCTGCGCGGGTCAAGCGACCCGCCGCGACGGCTTTCTTCACCGCCGCCAGGGCGGCCGGCTGGCCGGGAACCGGTCGGAGCGGCGACCGCTGGGCGGCAGCAGCGCCCGTCACGGCCAGCATGGCCGCGAAGGCGAGCAACAGCCCGGTGAGACCCCTCACACTCACCACCCCGGCCGATTCTGCCGTACTACCGCCGCGGCCGCCCCGGCGGCAGCCCGCGCTTTACGCCGATCTGACAGGCCGTGGCTCAGGACTCGATGGTGACGAGCGTCCCGATCGGCGTGTACGGCCAGACCCCGGCAGCTGCGGCCTCCGGCAGCTCGACGCAGCCGAGGCTCTGCGGCGTCCCGAACGACGCGCGCGGGAACTCGTGCAGCGCGTCGCCGCCGTGGAAGTAGCTGATCCAGCGGATGCCGGGATCGTGGTAATGCGTCCCGTCGGGATTCGTGCCGCTCATCGTCCCCACCGAGATGTGCTCGAAGACGGGCCACGTCCCCTGCGCCGTCGGCGCCGAGGCGATGCCGGTGTTGCCCGGCGAGGTGAGGATCACGCGTCCGTCGTGCCAGAGGCTGAGCGACTGCGGGAGCAACTCGTGGACGAGGACGTAGCTGTAGCCCGCGTCGGAGCGACGGCCCGCGAGGTCGTCGTGGATCAGCGCGCGCCAGACCTGCGGGCCTGCGACGCCGTCGGTGGCCATGCCGTGCTCCTGCTCGAACCGCATCACGGCGCCCTGGGTGACGACGTTCCAGCTGCCGGCTTTCCAGAGGGCCTGGAGCGAGGCGGGAGTTCCGGGATACCGCCAGGAGAAGGTGCCCTGCGGCGCCTTGACCGCCGCGGCGACCTCGGACGCCGGCGTCGAAGTCGGCGGCGAGTCGGCAGCCTGGCTCCAGTTCACCGGGAGATAGCCGAGCCGCGCAAGGAGCTCCTGCAGGCGAAGCGTCGAGCCGGAGGCGACGCTCCAGCCCAGTGTCTCGCCGGGTAGCACCACTTCGACGGTGGCGCCGAGCCCGAAGCCCAGGCCTGTCGGCCGGAAGGAGAGCGTGTGCGAGTCGATCTGCTGCCAGTGACCCGGCATCGCCGGCACGAACCGGGGCAGCCGCGCACCGAGTACCGAGGAGACCGGCCGGGCGAACGTGAGCGTCAGCGTGGAGAGCGGTGAGACGCGGCCGCCGGCGACGGGCTCGGAGACAACCCTCGTCCCGCCGCCCGGGACGAACCACGAGACACGAGCGGGCTCCGACAGCGTCTCCCACGGCCGCACAGCCGCCGCGACGGTCGTGGTGCCCGCAGTCGCGCGCCCGGAGGCGACGATCCCGAGCGGAACCACGCTTCTGCCGTCTCCCAGTCTGCGGTTTCTGGCACGTCCGACGACGACCCTCGCGACCGGCTCGGCGAACCGCACGGTCACCTTGCTGCCGCGCTTCGGCCGCAGCAGGGTCGAGCGGATGTGCGCCACCGGCGTCACGACCGTGACGGTCCGCTGGACGTGTCCGCCGACGAGCCAGCCGACCCAGCCCGGCCGCCGGATGTCGACCGTGACGGTCAGCCGCTCCCCCGGGTCGAGGCGCTTACGCGGCCAGAGGGTTCCGTGCCGGAACTCGACCGCCAGCGCCTTCCCCGCAGCGTCCTTGACCGCCACCCGCTCGACCGTGCCGGCGAAGCCCGGCAGCGAGACTCCCGCGAGCCCTTTTTCGGAGGCCGCAACCGCGCCGGAGGGCCAGGCGAGCAGCGCAGCCGCGGCTGATCCCGCCAGGATGACGAGGATGGCGAGCATCAGCACGATCCAGGCACGTGTCGCCACGATTTCAGTATGTCCTACGCTCAGGAGCAGATGACCGGTCCCGAGGGAGGTAGAGGCATTCCGCGCGAGCTCTCACCCGGCGAGATCGCCGAGTTTCTGCGGGATCAGCGGATCGCACGGCTCGGCTGCCACGCCGGCGGCGAGACGTACGTCGTGCCGCTCATCTACGCGTACGAGGACGGCGCCGTGGTCGCGGTCACGACCGAGGGCCGCAAGACCGCGATGCTGCGCGAGAATCCGCGGGTCTGTATCGAGGTGGACGAGTACGACGCCGACGGCAAGGGCAGTTGGCGAAGCGTGATCGCGCACGGAACGTACGAAGAGCTTGCCGGCGAGGAGATCGAGCCTGCGCTATCGCTCCTGCGGGAGCGCTTTGCGCGCTCCGCGGGGCGCCCGGCAGAGCCCCGCCCGCTCGGCCCGAACGTCGTCGTCCTCCGCGTTGGTTTCGACGAGGTTTCCGGACGCAGCGTCGAGCGGTGAATTTCCCGCGTGAGCAGGGAATGAGAGTTTGTTCGGAAATAGAAAAACACCTGGTTTGGGAATGGACTTCGGTGCTCAGCCGTTCTATAACTCGTACGGGTTGCGGCGCCGCGCGGAGGTCCGTGTAACGCCGCCGAGGCGCTGAAATCCAGCAGCCCACCAATGAGCGAAAGGAACGACACACTGAGCGACACGATTCATCTGCACGACCTCTCGCCCGTCGAGCGCCTGCTCGAGGAGGCCGCCGAGCGCGGTTTCGTCGAGGAGAAGGACATTCAGGCACTCGCCGACGAGCACGAGCTGACCGAGGACGACCTCGCCGGCCTTCGCGCCGCGCTCGAAGAGCGCGACGTGATCGTGCGCGACGAGACGCCCGAGGAGACGCGCCCGGTCGCAACCGCGCCGGTCACGGGCACGCTCGACCCGCTGCAGCTCTTCATGGACGCAGCGGGCCG
>DATBAH010000154.1:0-2097 GCA_036271615.1 Gaiellaceae bacterium | reverse complement strand
GGGTGGAGCGAGCAGGAAATCCTCGGGGCGAACGTGGTCTCGGCGTTCGGCCTCGAGGGCTTCGAGGAGGAGAAGAATCCGGTCAAGCTGTCCCTCGAGTGGGGCGTGCGCCGGCTGAACGAGCAGCTCCAGCTGCGAACGCGAAGCGGCCACGTGAAGCGCGTCATCGGCGACTTCTTCCCCGCACTCGACGACGACGGCGGCCTGCTCGTCGCCTTCACGCCCGCGCTCGGCTAGATTTGTCGCCGGCGCCCGAGGCGCCGAGGCGATGGAGCTCGCCACGAACCGCCACAGAGGCTGATGGCTCCTACGATCGAGAGGAGCCGGAATGCGGACGATCGTGGCCATCGGCATTGCAGGAGCCCTGGGAGCGCTCGCGCGCTACGGGCTCGACGGAGTGGTGTCTCGACGACTCCCTACGTCCTTTCCGTGGGGGACGTTCGTCGTCAACGTCAGCGGCGCGCTCGTGCTCGGCTTCCTGCTCACTCTGATGACCGGGCAGCTCACGACGGCGCCGTGGCTGCGCTCGGCGCTGACAATCGGCTTCCTCGGCGCGTACACGACCTTCTCGACGCTCCAGTACGAGACGTACCGTCTGCTCGAAGACGGCGCCCTCGGCCTTGCAGCCGCCAACGTCTTCGGCAGCGCGGCCGCCGGCCTCTTCGCCGTCTACCTCGGAGTCGTCGCGGGGAGGGCGTTATGAGACTCGAGGGCGAAGGCAAGCTGCTGCGGCTCTTCATCGGGGAGTCCGACACCTGGCACGGCAAGCCGCTCTACCAGGCGATCGTCGAGCGCGTGCGCCAGGAGGGGCTCGCCGGGGCGACCGTGCTGCGAGGAATCGAGGGCTTCGGCGCCGACTCCCGCCTGCACACCTCCCGGATCCTGCGCCTTTCCGAGGATCTTCCCGTCGTGATCGAGATCGTCGACACCCCGGAGCAAATCGACCGTGTGGTGCCGATCCTCGACCAGATGGTCGCCGAAGGAATGCTCACGCTCGAGCGTGTACAGATCGTCTCGTACCGGTCGAGCGACGAATAGCGTCCTACGGCAACAATGGAACCGTGGAGTCGCTCTGCGGAACCCTCCTCGTCGCGTCGCCGGCGCTACTCGACCCGAACTTCCGTCGCACCGTCGTCCTCGTGACGGAGCACACCGACGAAGGCGCAGCGGGGCTCGTCCTCAATCGCCCCTCACCCGTCGAGGTGGCCGGCGCCGTACCGCAGCTCGAGCCGGTCGTCGACGACGGCGAGCCGGTCTGGGTCGGAGGGCCGGTGCAGCCGGAGGCGGTCCTCGTCCTGGGCGAGTTCGTCGACCCCGACGACGCCGCGGTGCCGCTCTTCGGCGCGCTCGGCTTCCCCTCGCTGGCCGACCCCGAGGAGATCGTCCCGGCCACGATCAGGCGGCGGGTCTTCGCCGGCTACGCGGGTTGGGGCGAGGGCCAGCTCGAAGCCGAGGTCGAGGACGAGGACTGGATCCTCGAGCCGGCACTCCCCGACGACGCATTCACCGACGACCCGGAGGAGCTGTGGCGCGACGTCCTGCGCCGCAAGGGCGGGATCTACGAGCTCGTCGCCCGCATGCCCGAGGATCCGCGCGTCAACTGAGTCGTTCGAACGCGAACACGTACGTGAGGCGCGGCAGCGTGAACCGCTCGCCGTAACGGGACGCGATCTCGTGCACCGCGTGCAGCGACTCCTCCCGCTCGGCCGGCTCCGCGACGAGGAAGGCGCTCGCGGTCGAGAGGTAACCGACGAGGGCGTCCGGGCTCGACTCCTGAACGGTCTCGACCACGGTGCGGCTCACCTCGCGGAACCACGGCTCGCCGGGCAGCTCCTCGTTCCGGTACGGCGCGTGGCCCGCGAATCCGATCAGCTCGCCGAGCTCGTGCTGCAGCGGGTCGCGGTCGTCCCACCAGTTCCAGAGCAGCGTGAGCCCGCCACCGGCTCCGATCACGCGGTGCAGCTCGGGCAGCGCCTGTTCTCGATCGAACCAGTGGAACGCCTGCCCGGCGAATGCGGCGTCGACGCTTTCGCCGGGCAGCGGGATCGACTCGGCCGATCCCTCATACGCCTCTGCCTCCGGGACGGCCGCCCGGAG
>DATBAH010000153.1:0-2486 GCA_036271615.1 Gaiellaceae bacterium | reverse complement strand
TCGACCGCGGCTATGAACCCCGCGAGCAGCTCGTGCGCGAGCGTGCCGGTCTCGAAGCGGCTGCCGACCGGCTCGTCGGCCGCCGGCCGGACCTTGTACGGCCGCCACGAGCGCAGCAGCTCCTCCCGTCCGTAGGCGAGGCCGAGGTGCGGGCCGAAGAACTTGTACGGCGAGCAGAACAGGAGGTCGACGCCGAGGGCGGCGACGTCGATCGGACGGTGGGGGGCGAAGTGGACGGCGTCCGCCCAGGCGAGCGCGCCGACAGAGTGAGCGAGCTCGGCGATGCGCCCCGCGTCGGTCGTCGTGCCGAACGCGTTCGCGGCGAGCGGAAAGGCGACGACCCGGGTGCGTTCGGTCAGCTTCCGCTCGAGGTGGTCGAGGTCGATGGTCGTGTCCTCGCGGATCTCGACGAACTCGACGCGGAGGTCGAGGTCGTGCGCGAGCTCGAGCCACGGCGCGATGTTGCCGTCGTGGTCGAGCCGCGTGACGAGGATCTCGTCGCCGGTCTCGAGACTTCGTCCGACGGCGCGGGTCAGGGCGAAGTTGAGAGTCGTCATGTTCGGCCCGAATATCGTCTCCTCCGTCCGACAGCCGAGGAAGCCGGCCGCGGTCGCGTGCGCCTGCTCGACGAGCTCGTCGCTGCGCCGGCTGGCGGCGAATGCGGCGCCGAGATTGGCGTTCGACTCGCGCAGGTAGTCGACGATCGCGTCGATCACCGACTGCGGGCATTGCGTCCCTCCGGGCCCGTCGAGGAACACGCCGCCGGACGCGAGTGCCGGAAACCGCGCGCGGATCGCCTCGAGGTCGAGCGTCATCCCTGCTCGAGCGGCGCCAGCGTCAGCCCGCGTTCGCCGAGCTGTTCCCAGTAGAGCTCGGCCTGCTCGCGGAGGCCGGACCAGACGACCGCCTGCCCGGAGTTGTGAATCCGGTTCGCCAGCCGCATGCCGGCGTCGTAGGAGACGCCCGGGATGACGGCCGAGAGCGCGGCGGCGACGCCCTGGAAGGTGTTGTGGTCGTCGTTGAGGACGATCACGAGCCAGGGGCGGCCGAGGCCCGTGCCCTCGCCGCGATCGAGTCGCTCCCGCGGCGGCGTCAGCGTCTCGCTCACGCGATCGTACGGCCGTTCACGACCCACCGATAGCTCGGCTTGGCGGTGAGGGAGGAGCCGACGAAGCAGTCGCGCTCGGCGAGCGCGAGGAGCTCGCCGAGCTCTTCAGCGTCGGGCTCGGGTGCGAGCTCCACGGCGAGCTCCACCTGAGTCTCGACCAAGGCGTACCGGCCGTCCGTCTCGCGCTTCGTCACGAGCGTCCGGCCGCTTCCGGAGGCCGAGCGGACGTCGACGCCTCTCGGTTTGGCGTGGTAGCGGAGGCTCTTGAGCGAGCAGCGGAGGAGCGCCGTCAGGAGTAGGTGCTCGGGTGACCACTCGGCCGGCATGTCGAGCGGGACGCCGTGCTCTTCGGTGAGCTCACCCGACGCCGAGAGATCGACCGCGTAACGCAGCTCCTTGGCTCTGACGGCCACGCCGGGCATGGTCTCAGATGCGGGGCGCCGTCCGGGACGCGTCGTACTGTGCGGCACGTGCGGCGACTGCGTTCGCTGTCGGAGACCGAGTGCTATGTCCGCTTATACGGCGGCTGGGATTCGACGGTGACCCTTACCAAGATCGAGCCGCGCCGTCCGCGGTACGAGCTGGCCGTTTCGGGCGAGGATCTGCGGCGGGACTTCGAGGCGCGCATCGAGGCGCGAACGGAGGAGCTCATCGCGGAGCTCGACGCGGCCGAGGCCGCCGCCGAGGCCGCGTAGCCGCGCCTCGGCCCTTCGGCACGAAGTTGCGAGCCCGACGTAACGCTTCGTCGCCTACCGTTCGCAAAGGGAACCTCGCTCCCCCCATGGGGGAATAGGTGGCTCGTCAGACGGACATGGCCGGACAGGGCGCGACTCCAAGCGACGTGCCGGATGTCCTCGCTCCGGACCTCCGCACCGTCTTCGTCGGGATCAACCCGGGCCGCGTCTCGGCCGCCGCTCGAGCGCACTTTGCGAACCCGCGCAACGACTTCTGGCGGCTCCTCCACGCGGCGCAGCTCACCTCCCGGCTCTACGAACCGCACGAGCAGTTCGCGCTGCTCGAGGAAGGGATCGGCGTCACGAACGCCGCCTACCGCACGACGCCCGGCTCGGGCGACCTGCGACGCGGCGACTTCGCCGGCTCCGCCGACCGTCTCGAACGGATTGCACGCGAGCTGAAACCTGCGTGGCTCGCCTTCGTCGGCAAGGAGGCGTACCGCGGGACGTTCGGCACGCGCCCCGAGCTCGGCGTGCAGGAGCGGACGCTCGGCGAGACGAACCTGTTCGTCCTCCCGTCGACCTCACCCGCGAACGCGGCAGTCCCGTGGGACGAGCGGCTCCGCTGGTTCCGCGACCTCGCCGAGCGCGTCTAGCTGCGCCAGCGATTCGTGATCGGCGTGCGGCGATCCCGGCCGAACGCC
>DATBAH010000152.1:0-12696 GCA_036271615.1 Gaiellaceae bacterium | reverse complement strand
GGCAGACGACGGCGTGGTCGGGCCAGCCGAGGTCGCGCCAGCGGCCGCGGTCGGCGTGCTCCGGGGAGTAACCGTCGATGCGCGCGTGCCAGAAGATGCGATGGAACTTCTCGCGGTTCGCGCCCAGCCGGACCGCCGCGTCCTCGAGCGCCTGCGAATTGACGACGTACGCGAGCGCGTGATCCGGCGCGATCGCCACGCGGGCGCGCTCCTCGGCCTCGGGCGCCTGCCACGCGTCCACGATCGCGTCCTTCCCCCACGGGCTGACGACGAGCGGCTCGAGACCGGCGCGCGCAGTCCAGTAGCCGTACGGCAGGAGGTAGTGGGAGTGGACGACGTCGGGCTGCACGCGCCGCGCGAGGCCGGCGAGGGCGGGCGCCATCCGAAAGCGCCGCACGAGCGGCACGCGCAGCAGCGGGTCGAGATCGAGGAACTGGTGGACGTGCAGGCCGTCGAGCTCGCCTTCGCGCGGGTTGACGCGGCCGGACGCGACGTGCACCTCGTGCCCGCGCTCCGCGAGGCGGGTCGCCCAGCGGGCGAAGTGGCGCGACTTCGCGTCCCCGACGCCGAGGATGCGGAGCTGCTCAGCCACGCTGACCGGCTCCCGTCATCGTGCGGACGCGCCGTACGGCGTGGCGGCCGAGCTGCACGAGCGCCGGCTTCGGGTCGTCGCGCGCGAAGACGGCGTCGACGTACGGCGGCCGCTCGAGAGCGTGGCCCGAGCCCGCCATGAGCGTGATCGCCCAGCGCTTGCCGTCTCCGTGCATCCGAGCGGGCGGCAGCGGGTCGCCGATCAGGTCGCGGTACGCGATCCACGGGAGGTCGACGCCGCACGCGGCCGCGAGGCTGTGCCACTGCCAGAGCCTCGGGTTGACCTCGAGCAGCTTGTAGCGGCCGTCGCGCGGGTCGCGCATGACCTCGACCTGCGAGATCCCGTGGAAGCCGAGCGCGCGCAGCAGCGCAAGGCCCTGCTCGACGACCTCGTCAACCCAGAGCGCCTCGCCCGCGCGGGCGCTGCCCATGTAACCGCGGGTCTGGCTCAGCTTGTGCCCGGAAAAGAGGCCGAGCGCCCGGCCGTCGCGATCGAGGTAGCTGCCGAGCGTGTACATCTCCTCCGGGCCGCTCGGGATCAGCTCCTGCACCATCGGCTCGTGGGGCGCGGCGAGCTCGTACGCGTGGTCGAGCTCGGCGGCTGTCTCGCAGCGGAAGAGCTGGCGCTTGTGGCTGCGCCGGAAGCCGACGTTCGCCGACGGCTTGACGATGAGCGGGAAGCCGACCTCCTCGCCCGCGGCCCGCGCTTCCTCGGCCGAGTCGGGATAGAACGTGCGCGGCACGGGGACGCCTGCCGCCTCCGCGGTCTCGAGCTGGTGGCGCTTGCTCTGGATCCGCTCGAGCACGTCCCAGCCGGGAAACGGGAAGCGGAAGCGTTCGCCGAGCTCGCCGGCGTGGCGCGCGATCGCGTTCAGGTGCTCGTCGTGGGTCGGGAAGATGGGGAGGACGTCGTCGGTCTCCTCCGCGATCGCGCGCAGCGCGTCGATGAACGCGGTCTCGTCGTCGAGGGGATCGGGAGCGAGCCGCGGCTCCGCGTAGCGCGACCGGAAGCCGAGCGCGAACGCCCGGTTGTCGACCGCCAGCACGCGCAGGCCCTGCCGACCGAGGGAACGGATCGCCCCGAGGCCGTTCACCCATGCGACCTCGACGACCACCGCAGTGCCCCTCCCAGACATCCGCGCGAGTCTAGTTATGCGCCGGAAGCAGTCGTCTCAGCCGCTTGCGCTCGGCCGGCAGGTAGAAGCCGAACGGGGCGAGCACGAGCGGATAGACGGCCGTGAGGGCGAATGCGAGCAGCAGGGAGTGCGGCATCGTCTTGCCGATTCCCGTCAAGACGCCGGCCGCGAGGAGGAGGACGACCACCCGCCGCCACTGGTACCGGACGGGGTAGACGAGCTGCGCGTTCCACGTCCGCAGGACCATGAGCAGGATGTACGCGGCGAGCGTGGCGTAGGCCGCGCCGAGCATCCCGTAGGCCGGGATCAGCCAGAGATTGAGCGAGAAGTTGAGGATCGCGCCGGCCGTCGCCGCGATCCAGTTGAACTGCGTCTGCCGCGCCCGGCCGGTGGCGATCGTGACCACGATGAAGCCGGCGAAGAAGACGCTCGCGTACGCGAGAGCCGGAACGGCTTCCGCGGCCGGCCAGTAGCCCGGCTTGCGCGCGAGCAGGCGGACGATCCACGGCGCGAAGAGGCTCAGGCCGACCGCCGCCCACGCGGCGATGAACATGAGGTACGTGAGGACGTAGGAATAGGCGCGCTTCGCCTCGTCCTCGTCCTCGATCGAGTACGCGAACGCGGGCCAGGCGACCTGGAAGGCGGTGAAGAGGAGCACCATCGCGGAGCTGATCTTGTAGGCGACCGAGTACTGCCCGAGCTGGTGGAGCGCGTACGAGCCGTGCAGGAGCTTGGTCAACATGAAGCGGTCGCCGAAGTTCGTCACCCACATCGCGAGCGCGGCCGCCATGAGGGGGATCCCGAAGCGGTTGAGCGTGTGCAGGAGCCTCCGGTCGAACTGAAGGCCGAGCTGCTCGCGGCGGTAGCCCAGCAGCGCGATGAAGACGACCAGCGTGCCGCTGAGGTTGCCGACGATGATCCCGAGGGGGCCTTCCTTGTAGACGACCACGAGGATCACCGTGAGCGGGACGGTGATGCCGATGTTCAGGAGCGTCGCGATGGAGAAGGCGACCGACCGCTGCTCGGCGCGGAAGAGGTTCGTCATCTGGGCGTAGTTGACGTTCACCCAGAGCAGGACGGCGGTGGCGATGACGAGGCTCGTGCCGCTGCCCTGGAGATGCGCTCCGGGGCGCCAGTTCAGGTTCAGCCAGCTCGATATCTCCGAGGCGAAGATGACGCAGAGGAGCAGCGCGAGGGTCGAATACGTCATCTGCGCCCAGAAGACCGTGCGGATCAGCCGCTGCCGGTATTCGGGCGCCTTGTCCACGAAGTAGAAGCGGATGAAGCCGAAGTTGGCGCCGCCGCGGATCACGACCACCGCCACGGCCATCACGGACATGAGGAGCTCGATCCGGCCGTAGTCCCCGACCGAGACGTAGCTCGTGTAGAGCGGCAGCATCAGCACCGCGAGGAAGCGCGAGACGAGCCCGCCGATGCCGTAGATCGCGGTGTGGCGGCTGAGCTCGAACAGCCTGGAGCCCATGGACCGCGGACTGGCGGGCGGCTGCTGCGGCTCGTCGGTCACGAACCTCGATGGTACGTAGAGTGGCGGCGATGCCGGGCACGAAGCCGATTCCCGAGCGGGACGAGCGTCGTGCCCGCTGGGTTCTCGACATGGTGGGCGCGCCCGGCCTCCGGCTCGGCGAGGACGTGCCGTACCGCGCCGAGGCGTGGGAGGCAGTCGAGCGCGGCGAGTTGCCCGAAGAAGACCTGCTCGCAGGGGGTTTCTTCCACCTCGCGCGGGTCGAGGAGCGGGGAGCCGAGCGCGACCGCCACGGACGCTTCCTCGCCGCCTCATCGTGCCTCGACCCGCTCGACCCACCGCTCGAGCGGCTGCGCCGGGAGCTCGGCGTCGAGGCGCCGCGCTACCGGGGCGCTCGATTCGCCGTCGCGCTCACCCACGACGTCGACGTGCCGTGGCGCTGGACGAGGATCGGCGTCCTCGGCGCCGCCGCCCGGCTGAAGAGCCACGCCCTCGCGGGTCGCGCGGGACCGGCCGTGCACGAGGCGCGCGGACTCGCGCTGATGCCGGTGCACAAGCTCCGCGGCACGGATCCCAACTGGCGTTTCGCCGAGATCGCGGCGGAGGAGGGCGCGCTCGATGCCCGCTCGACGTTCTTCCTCATGGCCGGGTACGGGCACCGGGCCGACGGCGCCGCGCCCGAGGCATACGACCGGCTCCGGCCGCGGCTCGTCGAGACGCTGCTCGAGACCGGCGCGGAGGTGGGCCTCCACGGCAGCTACCTCGCCGCCGAGGACGTCGAACGCCTCGCGCGCGAGCGCGCGGCGCTGGCACAGCTCGACGGCCCGCTCATCGGGCACCGGTACCACTACCTTCGCGTCGACCCGCACCGGAACCTCGCACCGCTCGCCGGCATCGGCTTCCGGTACGACACGTCGCTCGGCTTCCCGGACGCGCTCGGCTTCCGCGCCGGAATTGCGCATCCGTTCCGTCCGTGGGACTTCGAGCGTGACAGGCCCGCCGACCTCGTGGAGGTGCCGCTCGCGGTGATGGATGCGACGCTCGCCGAGGAGCGGTACGAGAATCTCTCGGCAGCCGAGGCGAAGCCGCGTGTGCTCTCGCTGCTCGACTGGGCGGCCGAGCACGGCGGCGCCTTCTCGATCCTCTGGCATCCCGAGCGGTTCGACGGCCCGAGCGCGCGGGGCTGGGACCGGCTCTACTTCGAATTGATCGAGGCGGTGCGGGAACGCGGCGGCGTCTGCCTCTCGGCCGGAGAGCTCGCGGGTCTCGCAGCGGAACGGTTCGGACTGCCGCGCGACTAGCCTTGCCCAATGGCTAGGAGCTCACAACGACGTGACGCATGGGCCGCCTGGCCGCGCTGGGCGGCGCGCTGCGGCGCTCCCTGCGTCCTTGCATCGCACTCGCCCATCGCACCCAGTCGACGCATGGACATGCCGTTGTGAGCTCGAAGCGCGTCCTCGTGATCGGGCTCGACTGCGCGGCGCCGCAGTTCGTCTTCGACCGCTGGCTGCCGGAGCTGCCGACCATCCGCTCGCTCACGGAGCGGGGCTCCTTCGGTGTGCTGCGCTCCTGCGACCCGCCGATCACGGTGCCCGCGTGGTCGGTGATGACGTCCTCGCGGAGCCCGGGCTCCCTCGGCTTCTACGGCTTCCGCAACAGGAAGGACCACTCGTACGACCAGCTCGTCTTCGCCGACTCCCGGGCGGTGAAGGTGCCGCGCGTCTGGGACATCCTGTCGGCGCGGCAGCGCGACGTAATCGTGCTCGGCGTGCCGCAGACGTATCCGCCGAGCCGCGTCAACGGCGCGATGGTGTCGTGCTTCCTGACCCCGGACACGCGGACGAGCCGCTACACGTATCCACCCGAGCTGAAGGACGAGATCGAACAGGTCGTCGGCCACTATCTCGTCGACGTGGAGAACTTCCGCTCCGAGGAGAAGGACCGTTTGCTCGATCAGATCGAGGAGATGACCGAGAAGCGGTTCCGCCTCGCCGAGCACCTGCTCGAGACGCGGCCCTGGGACCTGTTCTTCATGGTCGAGATGGGCACCGACCGCATCCACCACGCGTTCTGGCGCTTCACCGACTCCGAGCACCGGCTCTTCGAGCCGGGCAATCCCTATGAGCACGCGATGCTCGACTACTACAAGCGGCTCGACTCGAAGATCGCGAGCCTGCTGCGGTTCGCCGACGACGAGACGGCGGTGCTCGTCGTCTCCGACCACGGCGCGAAGCGGATGGACGGCGGGATCTGCGTCAACGAGTGGCTCAGACGCGAGGGGTACCTCGTGCTGCGCGAGGAGCCGACCGAGCCGACGCGGCTCACGCCCGATCTCATCGACTGGTCGCGCACCGTCGCGTGGGGCGAAGGCGGCTACTACTGCCGTCTCTTCCTCAACGTCGAAGGGCGCGAGCCCGAGGGAATCGTCCCCGCGGCCGACTACGAGCGGGTGCGGGACGAGCTGAAGGAGAAGCTCGAGGCGCTCGGCGACGACCAGGGCCGGCCGATCGGCACGGTCGCGCACACGCCGGAGGAGCTCTATGCGGAGGCGCGGGGGATCGCGCCCGACCTCCTCGTCTACTTCGGCGACCTCTACTGGCGGAGCGTCGGCCTGGTCGGCACCGGAACGGTGCACGTGTTCGAGAACGACACCGGCCCGGACGACGCGAACCACGCCCACGAAGGGATGTACCTCTTGGTAGCGGACGGCGTGCCGGCAGGCCGCGGGCCGGAGCGCGCGCTGCACGACGTCGCGCCGACGCTGCTCGAGCTCCTGGGCGAGCCGGTGCCCGGCGAGATGGAGGGACAGAGCCTGCTCCGGCGGGACGCTCCCGACGGACCCGAGCCGTCTGCGTCTCGCGACGATTCCGTCACGGACACGCAAGCAGTTCCCCGTTAGGCTCGAGAGTGGGTGGAGGCGCGGGGTGGCCCCAGGCGGGACGGCCGAGTGAGCGCCGACCGTACACTCCGGCCCGTGTCCGAGCTGGATGCGTCGCAGGCAGAGCCGGTCCTCGAGTGGGACACGCAGCTGTTCCGCATGGCGCGCGCCCAGTACGAGCAGGCGCTTCCCTACGCGGGCGTCTCGGACATGGTCGCCGAGCGCCTCAGCTACCCCGAGCGCGCGGTCATCGTCAGCGTCCCGCTCAGGCGTGACGACGGCTCGATCGACATCTTCCCCGGCTATCGCGTGCAGCACTCGACGGTCCTCGGCCCGACCAAGGGCGGCATGCGCTACGACCCGGAGGTCTCGCTGGGCGAGTGCGCGGCGCTCGCGACCTGGATGACGTGGAAATGCGCGCTCCTGCGCCTTCCGTACGGCGGTGCGAAAGGCGGCATCCGTTGCGATCCCCATGCGCTCTCACAGCGCGAGCTCGAGAAGCTCACCCGCCGCTTCACCTCGGAGCTGATCCGCGAGATCGGCCCGCAGACCGACATCCCCGCACCCGACATGGCGACGAACGAGCAGACGATGGCGTGGATGATGGACACGTACTCGATGCAGAGCGGCTACGCCGTGCCGGAGGTCGTGACCGGCAAGCCGATCTCGATCGGCGGCTCCGTCTTCCGCCGCGAGGCGACCGGCGCCGGCGTGGTGATGGTCACGGAGCAGGCCGCGAGGCGGCTCGGCTTCGAGCTGGCGGGACACTCGTGTGTCGTGCAGGGCTTCGGGAACGTCGGCGGCGTGGCCGCCTCGGAGCTGCACGAGCGCGGTGCCCGCGTCATCGCCGTCTCCGACGTCTCGGGCGGCGCCCACGCCGAAGCCGGGCTCGACGTCCCCGCCCTGCACGCCTACGTGGCGGAGCACGGCTCGCTCGCCGGCTACGACCGCTGCGAGCGGATCACGAACGAGCAGCTCCTCGAGCTCCCGTGCGACGTTCTCGTCCTCGCCGCCCGCGAGGACCAGCTCACGAGCGCGAACGCCGACCGCGTCCACGCCTCGCTCGTCATCGAGGGCGCCAACGGCCCTACCACGATCGAGGCCGACGAGATCCTCGGCGAGCGCGGGATCCCGGTCGTGCCCGACATCCTCACGAACGCAGGAGGCGTCACCGTCTCGTACTTCGAGTGGGTGCAGGACCTCGGCCGGCTGTTCTGGGACAGGGACGAGATCCGGCTCAAGCTCTCCGAGAAGATGACCGACGCCTTCGATCGCGTCTACTCGATCTCCGGCGAGAAGGGGATCACGCTGCGCCAGGCGGCGATGGTCGCGGCGATTCGCGAGGTCGCCGCCGCCCTCGAGGCGCGCGGCATCTTTCCCTAGAGCGAGAATGCCGACGATGTCCGTAGAGACCGTCCGCGACGCCATGGTGCCCGAGCCGACGACGCTCGCCGCCACCGCCAACGCCCAGGACGCGGGCCGCAGCTTCGCCGACAGGGGCGACGTGCGGGCGATCTTCGTCACGGAGGACGACGGGCGCCTGCTCGGCGTCGTGACGCGGAAGACGCTCGTGCGCGAGGTCGTCGCCGCGGGCCGTGAGCCGGCGGCAGTGACGCTCCGCGAGATCGCCGAGCCGCCGAACTTCACCCTCGACGCCGGCCTCGAGCTCGACGGCGCGTTCCGCTTCCTCGAAGAGAAGGATCTGGAGCGCGTGCCTGTCGTCGAGGAGGACGGGCGCCTCGTCGGCGTCCTGTCGCGGGCGGTCGTCCAGCGCCGGCTCGCCGAGGACGAGCCGCCCGAAGAGGAGCCCGAGTCGAGCTCCGTCGTTCTCTAGGAGGGTTGGCGAAACGCCGGCTGGGCCGCCGGCGCGCGCCGCTCGGCGAACGACCATCGCACGCCGACGACGACCCGCCTTTCGCCAAACCCTCCTAGCAGCAGGTGTAGGCGCCGGGCGGTGCGGCGCCCTCTTCCGGCTCCGGGAGCTCGGTTGCGGCGAGCGCCGCTCCGTCGAGGATGTCCCGCTCGCTGGCGCGGATCCCCGGCAGGTCGTAGGCGTCGAGGATCGAGACGAGGATCGCCGCGCCGGCGACGATCACCGGCGCGCGCTCGGGGTCCAGCGCCGGCACGCTCCGGCGTTCCTCCAGCGGCAGCGCGGCGAGCCGCTCAAGCTGCGCCTGCGCGCCCTCGCGGGTGAGGAGATGTCCGTGCACCCGCTCGCGGTCGTAGTGCTCGAGGCCGAGGTCGAGCGCGGCAAGGGTCGTGATCGTCGCCGCCACGCCGACCGCATCCTGCGGCTCGAGCTCCCTCGGCAGGATCTTCCGCGCAGCCTCCTCGAGAGTCGGAACCTCCTCGCCGTGACGCTCGGTGAAGCGGCCCGAGCCCATGGGCAGGCTCGTGTGGAAGTCACCGAGCACGAGCTCGGTCGAGCCGCCGCCGATGTCGACGAGCAGCGTCTCGGGCGCCAGGTCGCCGACGCCGCGCCGGGTCAGCTCGGCTTCCTCGTCGCCCGAGAGCAGCTGCGTCGCGAAGCCGTAGCTCCACTCGATCTCGCCGAGGAACGCCTCGCCGTTCTCCGCGTCGCGGACCGCGCTCGTCGCGACGAGCAGCGTCCGCTCGGCGCCGAGCGACTCGGCGGTGCGGCGGTAGTCGGACAGGACGTTGCGGACGCGCGCGATGGGGAGGGGAAGGAGGCGACGGCGCGCGTCGACCCCCTCGCCGAGCCGTGTGATCCGCGTCTCGCGGTGCAGTTCCTCGATGCGGTCGCCCTCGACGTCGGCGACGAGCAGCCGCGTCGTGTTCGTTCCGAGATCGAGCGCGCCGACGATCATCTGCGGGGAAGGAGGGCGGTGGCCGGCCGGAAGGTGACTTGCGCCTCGTCGAGCGCATCTCGGAGGACGGCGAGCCGGGCGAGGGAAACGCGCAGGCGCCCGAGGGTCTCCTCCAGCTCGGCCGTGTCGCCGGCAACGGCAGCCTTCTCGGCGACCTCCTCGGCGCTCAGGGTGAGCTCGTCCAGCCCGCGGATCATCGTCCGGCGCGTCTCGTCGAAGCTGCGCCACACGTCGCGCAGCCGCACCGCGAGCAGCGCGAGCGCCGCGAATCCCGCCAATGCGACGAGGATCAGCGCGGCCCAGATCGCCCAATCCCACATGGGGCCAGGGTAACCCGGGTGCTACAATCGGGGCCGCGACGCGGGGTGGAGCAGTCAGGTAGCTCGCCGGGCTCATAACCCGGAGGTCGCAGGTTCAAATCCTGCCCCCGCTACTGAAAAGCCCCGCTTCCGGCGGGGTTTTTCGTATCGGACCTGTCCCAACATTGCCCTGGCGCAGGAGCGCGAGGGAGAATCGGAGGCTCATGGCGGAGAAAGAACAGAAAATCGAGGTCGAGGGCGCTGTGGTCGAGTCGTTTCGCAGCGGTATGCACCGCGTCGTCCTGGACAACGGTCACGAGACACTTGGCTACACATCGGGCCGGATGCGCCGGTATCGGATCCGGATCAACCCGGGCGATCGGATCAAGATCGAGCTCTCCCCGTACGACCTGACCCGCGGGCGCATCGTCTACCGCGAGCGCTAGCCCGGGCCTTCTCCCCGGTTCCGGCTCTTTGCCCGTCCGGGAGCCGGTGCTCAGCTCGCGAAAGTCTCGACCAGGCGATCGAGCAGGTTCTCACCTCGCGGGTACGCTGACTCGATGGACGAGGCGCCGCACGACTTCGGGTTCAACACCCGCGCCGTGCATGCCGGGCAGCGGCCCGATCCGTACACCGGCGCGAGCGCGACGCCGATCTACCAGACCGCGGGATTCGTGTTCGAGGACACGGAGTCGGCGTCGGCCTACTTCAATCTCCAGGAGTACGGCAACGTCTACAGCCGGATCATGAATCCGACCGTGGCCGCGTTCGAGGAGCGGCTCGCGAACCTCGAGGGCGGCGCCGGAGCGGTCGCGTTCGCCAGCGGGCTCGCAGCGCAGGCCGCACTCTTCTTTGCGCTGCTCGAGCCCGGCGACCGGATCGCCGTCGCGAAGGCGCTCTACGGCGGCTCGACCGCGCAGCTCAACCACCTCGCGCGCAAGGTCCAGATCGAGCTGGACTGGGTCGACATGGACGACCCCGACGGCTGGCGCCGCGCCGTCACGGCCGAGACGAAGGCGCTCTTCGCCGAGACGATCGCGAACCCGGGCGGCAACGTCCTCGACATCTCGCTCGCCGCGGCGGTCGCGCACGAGGTCGGCGCGCCGCTCGTCGTCGACAACACGTTCGCCACCCCGTACCTGTGCCGGCCGTTCGAGTGGGGCGCCGACCTGATCGTCCACTCCGCCACCAAGTTCATCGCGGGGAACGGGACGACGATCGCGGGCGCCGTCGTCGACTCCGGCACGTTCGACTGGTCGAACGGACGGTTCCCCTCGATCGCCGAGCCGTCGGCCGCGTACCACGGCCTCAAGTTCCACGAGACGTTCGGCGTCTACGGGCTCCTGATGAAGCTGCGGGCCGAGACGCTGCGCGACTTCGGCGCCGTGCTGGCCCCGTTCAACGCATTCCTGCTCCTGCTGGGGATGGAGTCGCTTGCGGTGCGGATGGATCGCCATGTCGCGAACGCGCTCGCCCTGGCCGAGTGGCTGCGCGGCCGCGAGGGCGTCGGCGCGGTGCGGCATCCGGCCCTCCCCGACAGCCCGTATCGCCCGCTCGTCGACCGCTACCTCCCGGACGGCGCGGGCTCCGTCTTCTCGTTCGACCTCAAGAGCGGCCGCGAGGGAGGACGCCGGTTCATCGAGGCGCTGTCGCTCTGGAGCCACCTCGCCAACGTCGGCGACACGAAGAGCCTCGTCATCCATCCCGCCTCGACGACGCATCGCCAGCTGTCGGACGAGGAGCTCGCCGCGTCCGGCGTCGCGCCCGGGACGGTGCGCCTCTCGGTCGGGCTCGAGGACGTCGACGATCTCGTATGGGATCTCGAGCGCGGGTTACAGGCGGCGCGCGGCTCGGCCGTCACGGCGTGAACGAGTTCCAGGACCGGCGCACGATCCAGGAGCTCGTGCTCAACGCGCGGACGGTGGCGATCGTCGGGCTCTCGGCGAGCGAGCTGCGCGCGAGCAACTTCGTGGGTTACTACCTCCAACGGCACGGTTACCGCGTCGTCCCCGTGAACCCGAACGAGGAGCGCATCCTCGACCAGCAGGTCTATCCGAGCCTGCGCGACGTGCCCGAGCACATCGACGTCGTGGACGTCTTCCGCGCTCCTGCAGCGGTTCCCGACATCGCGCACGAAGCCGCCGAGGTCGGCGCCGGCGCGCTGTGGCTGCAGTTCGGTGTCATCAGCCCGGAGGGCGCGCGGATCGCGCAGGAGGGCGGGCTCGACCTCGTGATGGATCGCTGCCTCAAGATCGAGCACGCACGGCTCCTCGGGCGCATGCACTGGATGGGCTTCGACACCGGCGTGATCGCCGGGTCGCGCTAGCCCAGCCCGGCGGCCTGCGCGAGCAGGAAGACGTTCAGCGCGCTGATCAGCGCGGCGAGCGTCCACGCGGTCCACGTCGTGAGCCGCTTGTTGACGTGGACGCCCATCACGTCCCGGCGGCTCGTGAGCATCACGAGCGGGACGAGCGCGAATGGGATCCCGAACGACAGCACCACCTGGCTGAGGACCAGCGCGCTCGTCGGGCTGACTCCGACCGCGAGGACGACGAGGGCCGGGATCATCGTCACGATCCGCCGGATGTAGAGCGAGATGTTGACGTTGATGAAGCCGGCCATGACCACCTGCCCGGCGTAGGTGCCGACGCTGGACGAGGAGGCGCCGGACGCGAACAGGGCGATGGCGAACGCGAGGGCGGCGCCTCCGCCGACGAGGTTGCCGAACTCGGTGTGCGCGCCCGGGATCGTGTCGACACCGGTGAGACCTGCGCCGTGGAAGAGCTTGGCGGCGACAGCGAGCATGGTCAGGTTGATCAGCCCGGCAAGGCCGAGGGCGATGATCACGTCGGTGCGCTCGAACCGAAGCACGCGGGAGCGCTCGGCGTCGTTGTGGACGGGCATGCGGCCCTTGGTGAGCGCGGAGTGGAGATAGATGGCATGCGGCATGACGGTCGCGCCGATGATCCCGACCGCGAGGTACAGGGCCTCGGTCGAGCCGAGCCGAGGCGGCAGGAAGCTCTGGATGCTGTCGTGGGCGGAGGGGCCGATCTTGAGGTTCTCGTAGAGGAAGCCGAGGAAGATGATCCCGAGCAGCGCCGTGATCGCGAGCTCGAACGGGCGGTACCCGTGGCGGCGCAGCTCGAGGAGGCCGAAGGCGATGAAGCCGGTCATCACGCCCGCGATGAAGAGTGGGACGTGGAAGAGCAGGTTGAGTCCGAGCGCCGCGCCGAGGAACTCGGCGATGTCGGTGGACATCGAGATGATCTCGGCCTGCACCCACATTCCCCAGGACATCCAGCGCGGGTAGTGCGCCCGGAAGCTCTCGGGGAGGTTGCTATCGGTGACGATCCCGAGCTTGGCCGACAGGTACTGGATCAGCATGGCCATCAGGTTCGCCGCGAGCACGACCCAGAGCAGGAGGTAGCCGAAGCGGGCGCCGCCCGCGATGTTGGTGGCGAAGTTGCCCGGATCCACGTAG
>DATBAH010000151.1:0-3172 GCA_036271615.1 Gaiellaceae bacterium | reverse complement strand
CGGCGGCGGCGCTCGCGAGCGGCTTCCTCGGCGGGACGCTCTCCGACCGCATCGGCCCGAAGCGCGTGCTGCTCGGCTCGCTCGCGGTGATGACGGTCGCGTTCGCGCTCATGCCGCTGATCCGGACGGCGCCGGAAGCCTACGCGATCTACACGCTCTGGGGCATCGGCAGCGGGGCGTTCTGGCCTTCGCAGTCGGCGCTGCTCGCCGGGCTGACGCCGGCCGTGCGACGCGCACCCGCGTACGCGCTGCAGCGGCTGGCGATGAACGTCGGCGTCGCGCTCGGCGGCGTCGTCGCCGGTCTGATCGCGTCGGTCGGGAACCCGGAGACGTTCACCGTCCTGTTCGCGATCAACTGCGTGACCTTCCTCGGCTACATGCTCGTCCTCACCCGGGTCCGCGCTCCGGCCCTGCACGAAGGACGGCTCGGCGGCAGCTGGCGCGCGGTGCTGCACGACCGCGTCTTCACGCTCTACACGCTGCTCAACGCCGCGTTCATGACGGCCGCGATCTCGCTCGTCGTCGAGCTGCTGCCCGCGTTCGGGAAGAACGTCACCGGCATCAGCGAGAAGGAGGTCGGCATCGTGTTCGCGCTCGACGCGGTCGCCGTGGCGATCTTCCAGCTTCCCGTCGTCAAGCTCTCCGAGGGGCGAAGCCGGATGCGCGGGCTCGCGCTGATGGGGACGCTGTGGGCGACCGCGATGCTCGGCGTCTGGGCCGCCGGATCGTGGACGCGCGCGACCGCGGCGTTCGCAATCCTCGCCGCAGCGGTGCTCGTCTTCGCGGTCGGCGAGTGTCTCCACGGGGCGATCCAGGCGCCGCTCAGCGTCGACCTCGCGCCGCCGCAGCTCGTCGGGCGCTACGTGGCCGCAGCGAGCATCTCGTGGCAGATCGGCTGGATCATCGGCCCGGCCGCGGGCGGCTTCCTCCTCCAGCACCGGCCGCTTCTGCTCTGGCCGATCGCAGCAGCGGTCAACCTGGCCTGCGCGGCGGGAGCCCTCGCGCTCGAGCCGCGGCTGCCCGAGCAGGTTCGCCGGACGCCGCACGGCGAACCCGTTCCGTTGCCAATTCCGGCGAGCGGCTAGGATTCTCCGGCCATGCCCGCGACCGCAGACCCCCTCAGTACCGGTGCCCAGCCTGCCGCGCATCCGTCCGCGCCGCGCCGCTCCGGGACGCCCGGTCGCGGACCCGCGTCCCGGCCCCGCTGAGCTCAGCGCCGCCGGCGTCACCTGGGTCCACCTCCTTGGCCCGACGACCGAGGAGGCGCAGGAGCTCGCAAGCCGCTTCGGCTGGCACCCGCTCGACGTAGAGGACGTCCTCTCGCGGCGCCAGCGCCCGAAGGTCGACGTCTACCCCGGCGACGAGGCCGGACGCGACGGCTATCTCTTCACCGTCCTCCACTTCCCCGTCTACGACGCCGCGATCGGCCGGCTCAACGCCGGCGAGCTCGACGCCTTCATCGGCCCCGACTACATCGTCACCCTCCCGGCCGTCGAGCTGCGGCCCGTGAGCCTCCTCTTCCGCCGCGCGGCCGAGAGCGAGGACTTTCGCCGGCAGCTCCTCTCTCGCGGCTCAGGCCGACTGCTCTACGAGGTGCTCGACGACCTCTACGACTACTGCTTCCCGATCCTCGACAAGATCGGCTTCAAGCTCGAGCAGATCGACGAGGGCATCAGCGCGGCTGCCGACTTCGGCGCGAAGGAGCTCGTCCGCGACATCCACAAGGTGAAGCAGGAGATCATCTCCTACCGCAAGATCATCAAGCCGCAGCGCCCCACGCTCCGGCAGCTCGATCGCCAGGTCAATCTCTTCTTCGGCGAGGAGCTCGAGCTCTACTTCGACGACATCGTGGACGCGAGCGAGCGCATCTGGGACCTGCTCGACAACTACAAGGAGGTCGTCGAGGCGCTCGAGGACACGAACGAGTCGCTGATCTCGCACCAGCAGAACGACATCCTCTACGTCCTCACGATCTTCCTCGTCGTCCTGACGCCGCTCTCGTTCATCACCGGCTTCTTCGGGATGAACGTCCACTTCCCGGGGGTCAACGGCTGGGACGCGTTCTTCGCCGCTATCGCGTTCATGGCCGTGACCGTGGTGGGCATGCTCGCCTTCTTCCGCTGGAAGCGGTGGCTCTGATGGAGGGCGAGCGTCGATGGCCGCGGCCGCGCCGGCGGTGCTCTCGACCGGCGGGCTCTCGCTCGCTCTGGTCGAACTGACTCTCGCCGGGAAGGCCTAGGAGGCCTACGCGGGGTCGTCGCCCGCCGGCTGGTCCGCGGTGGTTCCCGTATCGGGGGCCGCAGGCTCGGAGGGCATCGAGGCAGGGGGTTCGGGGGCCGGCGTGGCAGGGGCCGACTCGCTCGAGGAGTCGGAGCCGCCGCCCAGCAGGCGCTTTAGCCAATTCATCATGCGCGCGATGCTACAAGGCTGGCCACTCTGCTGCGCGCTAGTAGCCTCCATCGGCGATGAAACAGCTCTGGGCGCCGTGGCGGCTCGAGTATGTCCAGCACGCGGACGAAGGAGCCGAGTGCGTCTTCTGCCGTGCCGCCGCGCTGCCCGAGGACGAGCCGGAGCTCGTGATCCATCGCGGCGAGCTCGCGTTCGTCCTCCTCAACAAGTTCCCCTATGCGTCGGGGCACTTCATGGTGGCGCCGTACCGGCACGGTTCGGCGTTCGACGACCTCGAGGATGCGGAGGCACTCGAGGTGCAGCGGCTCGCGGTCGCGGGGATCGCGGCGCTGCGGACCGTCTTCTCGCCGGAGGGGTTCAACGTCGGCTGGAACCTCGGCCGCGTCGCCGGCGCGGGCATCGTCGATCACGGCCACGTGCACGTGGTGCCGCGCTGGAACGGCGACACGAACTTCATGCCGGTGCTGGCCGACATCAAGGTCATCCCCGAGCACCTGCTCGAGACGCGTCGCAAGCTGGCAGAGGCCTGGCCGCAGCGGTAGCCCACCCCGGCCGAACGGCGGGAGTCGGCAAGGGGAACTCGGGGTATGACGGGTAGATGCTGGTCGACGTGGTTGCGGTGCTCGTGCTCGTCCTGATGGCGGCGGATGTCTTCCGCATGCTGTTCGTCGACACCGAACTCGAGCGCGAACCCGTCCGCCGAGATGACTCCTAGTCGCCGGCCAACGGCCACTCAATCGCCAGGCCGATCTGAACGCGGGGG
>DATBAH010000150.1:0-9671 GCA_036271615.1 Gaiellaceae bacterium | reverse complement strand
GAGGTTCACGCAGACGAGATCGAAGGCCTCGATCCCGTGCTCCTCGAGCGTGGCAACGTCCTCGGGCTCGTCGCGGCGCGCCAGGATGCCGGCATGGACGCGAGGGTGGAGTGTCTTGACGCGCCCGCCGAGCATCTCCGGTGACGCCGTCACGTCTTCTACGCGCTCCACCGGCAGGCCGATCGCGTCGAGCGCGGCGGCCGTGTTCCCGCTCGCCACGAGTCGCCAGCCGAGCGCGACGAGTCCGCGCGCAAACGTGTCCAGGCCTTCCTTGTCCCAGGTCGAGATCAGCGCGCGCACAGTTCCCTCACCACCTGCGGCAGGAGCCGATGCTCGACCTGTTGGACGCGGGCGCGCAACGTGTCGACCGTGTCGTCGGGGAGGACGCGCACGCGTTCGGCGGCGATCACAGGGCCGGTGTCGATGCCCTCGTCGACGTAGTGGACGGTCGCCGCCGTCTCGGGTACTCCGGCCTCCAGGACGTCCTCGATCGGATGCGCTCCGGGAAACTCCGGCAGCGGTGCCGAGTGCGTGTTCACGATCCGGCCCCCGTAGTAGTCGAAGAACGGCTTGCGGAACAAGTGCATGTACCCCGCGCAGACGACGAGCTCGACATCCCGCGATCGCAGCCACTCGGCAAGCGCGACGTCGCGCTCCTCGCGGCTCCCGTATGCGTCCGCGTCGAACACTGCGGTGGGGACCCCGGCGGCTTCGGCCCGCTCGAGCGCGCGCACGCCGGGCTTGTTCGATGCGACGGCAACCACCGGCAGACCGGCGTCGAGCAGCGCCTGGAGGTTCGTCCCCTCGCCGCTGACGAGCACGCCGATCACACGATCCGCCCGATCACGAGCTCGCCCGGACCGGGTTCGCCCACCACCGCGCAGTAGCCGACGCCGAGATTGAAGACGCGCCGCAGCTCCTCCTCGGAGACGTGGCGCGCGAGCCACTCGAAGACGGGAGGCCGTTCCCACGAGTCCCAGGCGATCTCGGCGTGCAGGCTCGCCGGGAGGACGCGCTCGAGGTTGCCGAGGATGCCGCCGCCCGTGACATGCGCGAACGCATGCGCGGTCTCGCGGCGGCGCCGCACCTCGTCGAGGTACAGCCGCTTCGGCGCGAGCAGATCGTCGCCGTCGTAGTCCTCGATCTCGAGTACCTGCCGGACGAGCGTGAAGCCGTTCGCGTGGACGCCCGCGGACGGAAAGCCGAGGACGTAGTCGCCTCCCTCGATCGTCGAGCCGTCGAGCGGCTCCGTGACGACGCCGACGCATGTTCCGGCGAAGTCGAGCTCGCCCTCGCGGTAGATCCCGGGCAACTCCGCAGTCTCGCCGCCCACCAGCGCGACGCCCGCTGCGCGGCAGACCTCGGCGGCACCCTCGACGAGCTCGGCGACCTCGTCGAGCTCGATCTGGGCTGCTGCCACGTAGTCGAGGAGGAACAGCGGCTCGGCGCCGCAGGTGATCACGTCGTTGATGCAGTGCGCGGCCAGGTCCGCGCCGCAGGCACGGAGGGCGCCGCGCTGCCGGGCGAGGATGAGCTTCGTGCCGACGCCGTCGATCGAAGCTGCGAGGAAGCGGCCGTCTCCGAGTGGATGCAGGGCCGCGAACCGACCGAACCCTCCGGCGCCGGTCGACTCGACCGCCGCGCGCAGCCGTCCGACGACCGCGTCGGCGGTGGTGAGCGAGACGCCGGCCGCGTCGTACGTCCGTCCTTCCTCCGCCACTCGGCGAGTCTAAGCGGGGGCCTAGACGAACAGCTCGCCGAAGAGCTCCGGCCGGCCCTGCGGGCCGTCGGGGACGAAGCGGACGACCGTGTCGCCCACCTCCACGCTCGCGCCGTCCCGCTCGACGTCGAGGATCCGCGCCAGAGCCTTCGCCTTGCCCGCCGGGTCGTCGGCCTTCAGGTGCAGCTCCGACAGCCGCAACTGGTTGCCCTGCGCGAGGAGCTCGTCGATCCATTCCCGCGGCGGATGCAGCTCGAGCCGGTAGCCGGCGTTCGTGGACACGAATGTCCGCCGGCCGCCGTGCTCCTGCACGCGCAGGTCGTTCTGCGCGGCCCGCTCCAGCGCTGTGTCGAACTCGTCCTCGTCGAGCACGAATCCAAGGTGGTCGACCCGAGGCGTCGGCCACTGGCCCGGCTGGACGACGACGTTCACGGCGCCCTTCTCGAGCTCGGTCAGCCGGAGCTTGAAGCCGATCGCGTCGAGCTCGGTCCAGGCGATCCCCGGCTCGTACGACGTGAGCTCCTCGCCGATCCGGCCATGGCGGGCGACCAGGTCGAACCCGAGCTTGCCGATGTAACGCGCCTCGACCTCGCGGACGCGGCTCGTGACGAGGTGGTAGTGGAAGAGCTGCATCCTGCTCATCGTGCCAACGATTGTCGGTGACTCGTCCCAATCTGCCACTCCTTCGCAAGGAACGCGAGGCAACGCGCCACGGCTCCTGAGTCAGCCGCGCAGCCAGGCCACGTCGGGCTCCCAGCCGTCGATCGTCGCGCCGTGGCCGCGGGCCTGCGCCAGCGCTTCGGTCTCACGGAAGAGCGCCTGTTGGTCGTCGATGTCCCCGGTGCGCGCGATTCGTTCGAGGCGGTCGAGGTCGACCGGAACCGGCAACGGGTGCTCGCGAAGCTCCCACTCGAGCCACTTGTTGTACGGGCGCACCCGTCCGTGCACCGCGAAGACGAAGTCGAGGTAGTGCGGGATCGACTCCTGCGCGTCGAGAAGCGCCGCAAGTTCCAGGCCGGCGCGCACGTTCTTCGCGGAGCGGTAGTAGGAGTTGACGTAGCCGTCGAGCGGTTCCGCCGCCGTCGCCGGATCGACCTTGGTGACGTCCGCCAGCTGCGCCGCGACCTCGCCCGTCTTGTCGAGGGCCGGCTTGGTCCAGGTCACGGCGGGCAGCATCCACTTCGGCAGGTTCGCGAGGCTCGTCACCTCGACTGCCTCCAGCTCGCCGCCGCGGTCCGAGTCGTAGCTTCCGCCAAGCTCGCGGACGACGACGATCACGTCCCAGTCGCTTCCCTCGTGGACGTGCAGGCCCCGACCCCGGGAGCCGTGAACCACGATCCCGACCACGTTCTCGTCGTCGCGTGCCTGCTCGAGCAGCTCGTCAAGCACGCGCGGGTTCGAAGCGAAGCTTCGCGGCCTCGGCGGGCACCTCGGTGGGGTACTCCCCCGTGAGGCAGCCACGGCAGAGGGCCGAAGCCGGCCGCCGCGTCGCCTCCACGAGGCCGTCGTGCGAGAGGTAGGCGAGCGAGGTGGCGCCGACGTGCTCGCGGACCTCCTCGACCGTGCGCGTCGAGGCGATCATCTCGGACGGATCGGCGAGGTCGATCCCGTAGAAGCACTGGCCGATCACCGGCGGCGACGAGACGCGGAGATGCACCTCGGCGGCGCCGGCGTCGAAGAGCATGCGCACGATCTCGCGCGTCGTGTTGCCGCGGACGATCGAGTCGTCGACCGCGACCACGCGCTTGCCGGCGACCTCGGCGACGGGGTGGTACTTGAGCCGGATGCCCTGCCGTCGCAGCTCCTGGTCGGGCTGGATGAAGGTGCGCTGGACGTAGCGGTTCTTGATCAGCCCTTCGCTGAACGGCAGCTCGAGCTCGCGCGCGAACCCGATCGCCGCCGGCGTGCCCGAGTCGGGGATCGGGAGCACGAGATCGGCCTCGACCGGCGCCTCCCGCGCGAGCTGCTCGCCCATCCGCACACGGGCGTTGTGCACCTCGATCCCTTCGAGCCGGCTGTCGGGTCGGGCGAGGTAGAAGAACTCCCAGACGCAGAGCGCGCCGCGGTCGGGCCGCTCGAGCGCCTGCGTCGCGTGCAGGCCGTCGGCGTCCAGCACGACGAGCTCGCCGGGAGCGACCTCGCGGACGAACTCCGCGCCCACCAGGTCGAGCGCGCATGTCTCCGAGGCGAGGATCAGGTCGTGGCTGGAAGCGCCGCCTGTAGAGCCGGCGGCGCCCGGCCGAGAGACCGCGTCACCGGCGGCACCGCCCGGCTGGATCTGGCCGATCACAAGTGGCCGGAAGCCGTGGGCGTCGCGGAAGCCCATGAGCCGTCCCTCCGACAGCGCAACGATCGAGTAGGCGCCCTCGAGGCGGCGCATCGCGTTCGCCACGGCCTCCTCGAGCGGTGCCGGGTCGTTCGCGATCAGCGCCGCGACCAGCTCGCTGTCGGACGTCGTCGACAGCGGGATGCCCGCCTCGCGCAGCTCCTCCCGGAGCTGTCCGACGTTGACGAGGTTCCCGTTGTGGCCGAGGGCGACTGTGCGTGCGCGCCCGTGCTGGACGAGCGGCTGCGCGTTCTCCCATTGCGACGACCCCGTCGTCGAGTAGCGGTTGTGGCCGATTGCGACCTGGCCGCGGAGGCCGCCGAGCTTCTGCTCGTCGAAGACCTGAGAGACGAGACCGAGGTCACGCAGGCCCGTGAGCCGCCTGTGATCGGAGACGGCGATGCCCGCCGACTCCTGGCCGCGGTGCTGGAGGGCGAAGAGGCCGAAGTACGTCAGCCGCGCGACGTCGCGCTCGGGCGCGTAGACGCCGAAGACGCCGCACACTAGGCAACGACTCCGATCTGGACGAAGCCGCGGGAGCCCAAACGCTTGATGCGTCCCGGGCGGCACGCGAGGATCGCGGCCCCGCGCCGCGAGTCGTAGTCGGCCGGAAGCTCGACGTCGGCCTCGGCGCCTCCGCTCCAGGCCGCAGCCTCGGCCAGCGTCGCTGCGATTCCTCCGGTGCCGACGTCGTGGCAGAGGCTCAGGTGCGGCGCGGCCTTCCAGAGAAAGCGGATCAGCGCGGCCTCGGCCTCGAGTGAGCCGTCGGGCGAGGTCGCGAGGAGGACGGCGTCGCCGCTCCGCCACGGGCCGGGCACCTTCCGCACGTCCGGCACGAGGCCGACGCAGCCGACCACGGGCGTCGGCGGGATCGAGGAGCCGTCGACGTCGTTGTAGAGCGAGACGTTGCCGGAGACGACCGGAATGCGCAGCGCCTCCGCAGCCTGCGCTATCCCCTCGATCGCCTGCGCGAGCTCGTGCGCGATCGCGGGCTTCTCGGGGTTGCCGAAGTTGAGGCAGTCGGTGAGGCCGATCGGCTCGCCGCCCGCACACGCGACGTTGCGGGCCGCGCCGAGCGTCGCCTGGACACCTGCGCGAAAGCCGTCGGTCTCGCCGGGAGCAGGCCCTTGCAACGCCAACGCGAGCCCGCGGAGCGAAGGCCGCAGGCGCAGGACGGACGCGTCGAGGCCGGGCCGGCGGACGGTGCGCGAGCCGACGAGATGGTCGTACTGCTCGATCACCTCGCGGACGTCGAACGCGGAGGGGGCGATCTGCCGGGGCGCACGGGGCCCGGCCTGCTGCTCGACCTCGTACCGCGGGCACTCCTCGGTCAGCAGTTGGGCCGGGATGTCGCCGACGACCTCATCGTCGTGAAACACGCGGAGCGCCCCCGAGTCGGTGACCTCGCCGACCACCGTGCAGGGCAGCTCCCAGCGAGCGCAGACAGCGAGCACCGCGTCGAGCATCTCCGGCCGGACGACTGCCACCATCCGCTCCTGCGACTCCGAGATCATGGTCTCCCAGGGCTCCATGCCCTCCTCGCGCAAGGGCACGCGGTCGAGGTGGACGTCGATGCCGGCAGCGGCCGCGGCCATCTCGGAGAGGGCGGAGGCGAGGCCGGCCGCCCCGCAATCCTGCAGTGACTCGACGAGACCCGACTCGACGAGCTCGAGCGAGACCTCGATCAGCTTCTTGCCCGTGAACGGGTCCCCGACCTGAACGGACGGCCGCTTGTCGGCGTCGCCCTCGCTGAGCTCGGCACTCGCCAGAACCGACGCGCCGCCGATGCCGTCGCGGCCGGTCGTGGCGCCGTAGAGGACGACGAGGCGTCCGGGACCGCCGGCCTTCGCCGAGCGCAAGCGGCCGGTCTCGACCAGTCCCACGCACATCGCGTTGACGAGGCAGTTCGCGGAGTAGGCGGGGTCGAAGACCGTCTGGCCGCCGACCGTCGGCACGCCGACGCAGTTCCCGTAGTGGCCGATGCCGGCCACGGCCTGCTGGAACTGGAAGCCGGGCTCGCCGAACCAGAGCCCGTCGAGGAGCGCGATCGGCCGCGCCCCCATCGCAATCACGTCGCGCAGGATCCCCCCGATCCCGGTCGCCGCGCCCTGGAACGGCTCGATGGCCGACGGGTGGTTGTGCGACTCCACCTTGAACGCGACCGCCGTGCCGTCGCCCAGGTCGAGCACGCCGGCATTCTCGCCCGGCCCCTGCAGGACGCGGTCTCCCGCCGACGGCAGCCGCCGCAGCAGCGGCGCCGAGTGCTTGTAGCCGCAGTGCTCCGACCAGAGGAGGGAGAAGACGGCGAGCTCGAAGTGGTTCGGGTCTCGGCCGAGCAGCTCCCGGATACGGTCCGCTTCCCAGTCGGTGAGACCAAGGACGCGGTGGAGGGGCTGATTCTCCCCAACGAGCGCTTGGCGCTCGGTGGGGGCCCCGGAAGTTTCGGCGGCCAGCTCCGTCAGGTGATTCAGTGTAACCGGGTCGGCGGCGGAATCTCACGCCACCCGGACGCGTTCCGTTTTACTGGGTAGATGCGTCGGCCGGCCGTCATCCTCGTGCTGCTCGCGCTCATCTGGGGCGCCTCGTTCATGCTGATCAAGATCGCCGACCGGCAGCTCGCCCCGGCGACGTTGATCCTCGGCCGCCTCGGATCGGCGACCCTGCTGCTGGCCGCGATCGCCCTCCTGCAGCTCGGGCCTCGAAGGACGCTGGCCGAGCTGCGCGGCGCGTGGCGCTGGCTCGTGGTCGTCGGGCTCGTGAACACGGCGGTGCCGTTCTGGCTCCTCTCCTGGGGCGAGACGCGGATCGACTCCGGGCTCGCCTCGATCATCCAGGGAGCGGTGCCGATCTTCAACGCCCTGCTCGCCTTCGCGTTCTTCCGGGAGGAGCGCGTGGGAGGCATTCGGCTGGTGGGCCTCGCGATCGGCTTCGTCGGAGTCGCGCTGCTGGTCGGTGCGCAGCCCGAGGGGAAGCTCCTCGGAGCCCTGGCCGTCGTGGCCATGGCCCTCTGTTACGCGATCGGGACGCTGATCGCGGGCCGCCATCTCCGTGGCACCCCGCCTCTCATCGTCGCGCTCGCCTCGACCGGGGTCTCGACGCTGGCCGCGCTGCCCGCCGGCGTGATCCAGGCACCGGTGGGGATGTGGCACGGAGAGACCATCGCCGCGATCCTCGTCCTCGGCTTCGTCGGCACCGCGATCGCGTACCTGCTCTTCTTCGAGCTGATCCAGCGGGCAGGCGCGAACTACGCGACGCTCGTGACGTACCTCGTGCCACCGATCGCGCTCGCGTACGGCGCGATCTTCCTCAACGAGAGCTTCGGGCTGACGGCGTTCGTCGCTCTCGCGCTAATCCTCGTCGGCGTCGCGCTCGCCACCGGCTCCGTTCGACTGGCCTCGCTGCGTGCCGCTCGGGCCGAGGCGCGCGAAGCCGCCTGACGGGACCTGCCGCAGGACCTCGCCCGGTCGGCGCGAATCCCTCGCTGTGCCCGTCACGGAGCACTGGCAGGACGAGCCCGAGGAGCACGACTTCCCGGCCGCGGCCGACTATCTGAGCCTGCTCGCACCCGAGACCGAGGTCGCGACGACCGTCGAGGCCCTCCGCTCGGCCCAGACCATCCACCGGAAGGCGAAGGACCTGCTGCGCGCAAGCCGTCTCGTCCTGCTCGCGGCCGACAACGTGCACGTGAGGAAAGACCTCGCCAAGGTCGCCGACGGCAAGCGCCTGTCGCCGGTGCTGCTCGTGCGCGGCCGTGGCGACAAGGGCACGCCGCTGACCGTTGCGGACGGCTATCACCGCATCTGCGCGAGCCACCACATCGACGAGGACGCGGACGTGCCGTGCCGCCTCGTCGCATGGCCGTGAACCGGCTCCTTGGGCCGCGCCGCTGCAGCCCTGCGCAGGGCGCTAACCGGCGCGGATGATGAAGAAGGCGATCGCGACGTACTGGCAGGCGACGGCGACGATCGTGAGTGCGTGGAAGAGCTCGTGGTAGCCGAAGACCGCTGGTAGAGGGTTCGGCCGGCGGCGTGCGTAGATGATCGCACCGGCCGTGTACGCGAGACCGCCGACTCCGAGCAGTACGACAGCGGCCGGGTCGAGTCGGGTGGCGAGTTGCGGCAGGACGACGACGGCCGTCCAGCCGAGCGCGAGCCCGAGTGCGACGGAGAGCCATTTCGGCGCGTCGACCCAGAGGAACTTCGCCGCGATGCCGGCGCCCGCGCCGACGCAGACGACGACGAGCACACCGAGTCGCCACGTTCCGGCCAGAACGAGCAGGCAAACCGGTACGTACGTGCCGACAATCAACAGGTACACGCCTGCGTGATCGAGACGCCGCATCCGGAGCCGCGCACGTGTCGTCCAGGTCACGCGGTGATAGAGGGCGCTGACGCCGAAGCAAACAGCGACGGAACCCGCGAACACGGCTGCTGCCGTGTGTCGCGTTCCTCCGTCCGAGCCGACGATCAGGAGGGTTCCGACCACGAGCGAGACCGAGAACGCGACCTGGTGCAGCACACCGCGAAGGAGCGGCCTCGGAAGTGCCGGCACGAGACCATCCCGATCGCGGTGCGACGTCGAGACTCTCTGGATCACGTCGTCTGCCATGACCGGCCTAGCAGCCGTCTGCTCGGCGGAGGTGCTGCTGGGAGCGCGGGTCGGTTTCGCGTGCGATCCGTGAGGCAGCGCCGGCGTAGGTCTCGACCACCGCGAAGCGTTCGTTCTGCTCGACGATCGATTCGGTTTCGGGGTTCTCGTGGTTGAGTGCGACGACGAAGCGGCTCGCGTGGGCGCGGACGCCCTCGTACTCGGTCCGGGTCAGCTCGATCTGCTGCAGGCAACCCGAATTCCCGCACTCGCAGACGAGCCGGTCGTGGCCGTCGCTGCGGAGCGCTTCCGGGGATTGCTCGATCAGTTCGTTGACGCCCCGAAACAGCGCTTGGTTCCTCGCGTCCGTGTCGTGCCAGGTGCTCATGCGGCTGCTCCGTTCGCCTGGAACTGGATCTCTCTCAACGGGATCCCTTCCAACTCGGGTGCGTCTACGGCCGATGGGTTCGACCGGCATATCCCGCACCGATGGCTGTGGGGCGGCAGATCTCCGGGCCCTGCTCTCGAGCCCGCGAAGTAGATCCGTCAGCCGGTGTCTGCGACTCCGAATCCGCCTCGAGTCTAGCGCCGGATCGCCCCTGCCGCGTTATCCTCTTTCGACTCCGCGTGAGCACGGGCCTGGTGTCGAGAGCGAGCGATTGGATCGCGCCCACGTACGGTCGAGCGACCCTCGGCCTCTCTTTTTCTGCGCGTGTACAGCCCACCGCGACGAGGCATGGTCATGGTTGATCGCGACTACGGTCGGCTCCGCGTCCTCGTCGCAAATCAGCTTGCCCAGCGAGCCGAGACGGTCTCCGAGATCGCCCGCTCGCTCGGCCACGAGGTCGTCGGGCTCGAGCTGAACGTCGATCAGGTCGCCGAGCTGACCCGCAAGGAGCACCCCGACGTCGCGCTCGTCGGCCTCGGCGAGAGCTCCCAGCACGCGCTCGAGCTGATCGAGCAGATCGTTCGCAACGCCGCTTGCCCGGTCATCCTCGTCCTCGACGCAAGAGACCAGGACTTCGTCAACGAGGCCGC
>DATBAH010000149.1:0-11917 GCA_036271615.1 Gaiellaceae bacterium | reverse complement strand
GACGACGCTTCCAGCATCAGGGGTTGTTGGATGGCGAAGGCAGGAGTACGGTCAGAGAAGCCGCTGCGGCGCCAGGACCCATCGAGGAGGCGGGACGATGCAGTGGATCGACGAGGCCGACGCGGTATTCAGGGGCGGCGGCGTGAAGGGCTTGGGGCTTGCGGGCGCGTTGTGCGGGTTCGCAGAGCATCCGACGAAGCCGGTGCACACGTGGAAGAACGTCGCGGGTGCGAGCGCAGGCGCGATCATCGCCTGCTATCTCGCAACCGGCCACGACGCCCAGGAGATGCTCGAACTGATGAAAAAGACGAGCTTCGGGCAGTTCGCGGACTTCCCGGGCCACAACAAGCAGCTCGGCTTCGGACGCCTGCTGTTGAGACACGGGATGGCGCCGGGCAACGCGTTCGAGCGCTGGTTCGACGACGTCCTCGGCGGGGCGACGTTCTCCGCCGTCCGCAAGCCGCCGGAAGACGGCAAGACCGACCAGGACTGGTGGCTGAAGCTGATCGCGGTGGACGTGACCGACGGGCGGCTGCTCGTCCTGCCCGGGGACCTGCAGAGCTACAGGGACCCAAGCACCGGCAAGCAGATCGATCCCGACGACTTCAAGATCGCGCGCGCGGCGCGGATGAGCATGTCGATCCCGTACTTCTTCGATCCGGTTCGGCTTCAGGACGAGCAGGGACAGACGTGCCTCATCGTCGACGGCGGGACGCTCTCGAACTTCCCGGTCTGGTTGTGGGACGTCGACCCGAAGGTCGCCGGGCGCCCTCCGTCTCGTCCGACCTTCGGCTTCACGCTCGAGGGCGGCAAGGGCTTCGGCGGGCCGGGCGCCCTCGCGAAGTTCGCGCCGTGGGAGCTCAGCTTCGCGTTCGAGATCTTCCACACGGCCGAGTCGGCGTGGGACAAGCGCTTCGTCTCGAACTCGACGCGCGTGCGGACGCTCGCCGTCGATGCCGGCGACGTCGCCACCACGGAGTTCAACCTCTCGACGGAGAAACAGGAGATGCTCATCCGCAACGGCCGGGAGGCGGCGAAGAAGTTCCTCGACGCCTTCTCGCTCGACGAGTACCAGAACACGTACCACGCGGGGCTCATGCAAAGCCCCGCTGCAGCCGCTTAGGTCTCGCGCATGAACCCCTGGCGTGCGGCGCTGACGAGCGCCACCGCCTCGGGGAAGAGGACGCGCATCGCGTCGCGGAGGGCGACCGCCTGCTCGTCGACGCCGCCCTGCGGCTGGATCTGCTGCAGCGCCGCCGAGGTCAGCTCGACGGCGGTGTTGAGCGTGAGCGTCGCGAACTGCTCGCGCTGGGCCTCCTGGACGTTCTCGGCCTGCTGCTCGGCGAACTCGCGCAGTCCGCGCATCAGATCGTCGGGGTCGCCGCCGAAGGGGAATCCGAAGCCGCCGCTGCCTTCCATGCAGCAAGGGTAGCGAGTGGCCTAGACCAGCCGGAGCTTGTAGTTCCGGTCGACGTCGTCGGCCAGCTCCTCGACTGCGCCGAGCGCCGCCTGCATCGCTGCCGCGAACGGCGATGCGCCGCTCTCGCCGAGCGCCTGCTCGAGCCGCCGCGACGCGGATCCGATCGCATCGAGGTACGCGCTGTTCGCGACACGCGGCTCGAGCTCCAGTGTGTCGGCGAGGAACGCCGCCGCTGCCTCCCCCTCCTCGATCCCTTCCGGGTTGTCGGTCTCGCGGAGCTCGGCGAGCCGTGAGCGCAGTTCCGGGAGGTGTCCACCGCCGGCGGACTCCTCCGCCACCTCGCAGAGCGCGGCGATCGAGGCGGCCTCCCGGACGAGCCTCCGGTCGGTCAGCGGCTGCGCATCGTCGTCCAGCGCGAGCCAGGCGTGTCCTTCCGCCGCCTCGAATGCGCAGAGATAGACGCGCCGGCCGAGCGTCTCGGTGGCGAGTACACCGGAGAGCTCTTCCCCCGGGTCCGCGAGGGCGGCGGCGGCGCTCGCGACGCGCCCGACGTCCTCGGCGACCGTCATGCGGCCAGAATACGGGCGTGGAAGCCTCCGCCCGTACGCGCCACGCGCGCAAGCTGTTCGCGCCGCTCGGCCCGACGTACGACCGCTACGCCCGCCTGCTCTCCTTCGGGCAGGATCCGCGCTGGCGCTCCTTCCTCGTGTCGCGGATCCCAGCCGACGCGCACCGCGTGCTCGACGTGGCCAGCGGAACGGCGGCCGTGGCCATCGAGCTCGCGCGTGCGGAGCCGGCCCGCACGGTGCTCGGCGTCGACCAGAGCGCGGAGATGCTCGCCGCCGGGGGTGAGCGCGTCGGGCACGCCGGCCTGGGCGATCGGATCGAGCTACGCGAGGGACGGGCCGAGAGCCTGCCGTTCCCGGACGGAGAGTTCGACGCCGTCACGTTCACGTATCTCCTCCGCTACGTCGACGACGTGCCCGCGACGCTCCGCGAGCTTGCCCGCGTCGTGCGGCCCGGAGGCACGATCGCGATGCTCGAGTTCGGGCTCCCGCGCGGCGTCTGGCGCCCGCTCTGGGAGCTGTACGTACGGCTGGGACTGCCCGCGGCCGGCGCGCTCGTCTCTCCGGGCTGGAGCGGCGTCGGCCGCTTCCTGGGACCGAGCATCAGGGAGTTCTGGCGGGAGTGGCCGGAGCCGAGACTCCTCGACGCGTGGCGCGAGGCCGGCGTCTCCGAGGTCCGCGCGCGGCGGCTGAGCCTCGGCGGCGGGATCGTCGTCTGGGGGAAGCGCGCGTGACGACGACACGGCCGCGGCCGGCCTTCTACGCGCTGCGGACCGGCGGCTGGCGCGACTACGTCACGCTCCTCCACCCGCCGTACACGCTCTGGCACCTCTCGTATGTCGCCGTCGGCGCCGCGCTCGCCCCGCGGATGGACTGGGCGCTGTGGGGCTGGACGACGCTCGCCTTCGCACTGGCGATGGGCGTCGGTGCGCACGCGCTCGACGAGCTGCGTGGGCGACCGCTGCAGACGCGGATCTCGCCACGGGTGCTGGTGACGCTTGCCGTGATGTCGATCTCCGCCGCATCTGCGATCGGCATCGCCATCGCGATCTCGCGCACTCTGTGGCTGCTGGTCTTCGTGGCGGTCGGGGCGTTCTTCGTCGTCGCGTACAACCTCGAGCTGTTCGGAGGGCGCTTCCACGGAGGGCTTTGGTTCCCGGCGGCCTGGGGAGCATTCCCGGTTCTCACGGCCTACTTCGCGTCGGCGCGAACGCTGCACGCTGCGGCGTTCGCGGCCGCGGGGTATGCCTTCGCCTCGAGCTGGGCCCAGCGGCGGCTCTCGACGCCGGTCCGGCTTGTCCGCCGCCGCGTCGTCTCCGTCGAGGGGAGCATCCGGCTCGACGACGGGACGACTCTTCCGGTCGACGCGGACGCGCTGGCGGCCGAGCCCGAGGCGGCGCTCAAAGCCCTCGCGGCGGCGACTGTCCTCATCGCCGTCGCCCTGCTCCTTCTGCGCGCCTAGACTCAGGCCGGTGGCGCTGACGACGATCGCCGATCTTCTCTTCGCCGGCGGCGTAGTGCTTGCGGCGCTCGCGCTTGCCGGAGCCGCATTCCAGCGCGCGTCGGCGTCACTGCTCACGTCCGCTTTCGTCCTCGAGGCAGCGGCCGCCGTAGGCGTCTGGGTCGCGTTCGCCCTGCGTCACGACCGGTCGCTCGCCGTCGCCGCAGGCGGGCTCACCGCTTGCGCGCTCGCCGCCGGGGCCGCGCTCCTCCTCCGCCGCTCGTTGAAGCGCTCCACCGCGCTCGACGCCCGCCTCGCCGAGGCGAAGGCCGACCTCCTCGCCACCGTCGAGCGGGAGAAGACCACGCTTGCGAAGGAGGTCGAGCTGACCCTGGCGCGCGCGCGCGCCGACTCGCGCTCGCTGCTCGAGGAACAGGAACGGCAAATCGCCGAGGAGCGGCGCACACTCGTCGCCGAGCGTGAGCACGACGCGACGGCGGCTCTCGGCGACAAGCTCAACCAGGTTCAGGCGCAGTCGGAGCAGCGGCTCGCGGGGTGGTCGCAGGATCTCGACCGGATCGCCGAGGCGACGAAGCTCCGGATCGCCGAGCTCGAGCAGAGACAGCAGCAGCTGCTGCGCGAGATCGAGCTGCGGCTCACCGCCGACGCCGAGCGACTGTCGGCCGAGAGCGAGGAGCAGCGCGTGGGCGTGGCGCGGCTGCGGGCCGAGCTCAACCGCACGCTCGACGATGCCCTCAGCCTCGTGCGAAGCGAGCTCGAGACACATGCGGCCGAGCGTCGCAGAGCGCTTCACGAGCTCGAGACTCGGATGGCCGGTCGGGAGCGGGTGCTGACGGAACAGGCGCAGCGTGAAGAGGCCGAGGCGGTGCAGCGCGTGCGCTCCGGGTTCGAGGACCTCTCACGCCGGCAGATCGAGCAGCTCGAACGCGCGGTCGACCGTGCGGTGGCGTCTCACGCCGACGAGGCCGCCCAACGCTTCGCGCAGCTCGTGAAAACCTCGCGGGAGGACGCCGCCAAGCGCCTCGCCCGCGAGCTGGACCGCGCGGTGAGCACCTTTTCGCGAGAAGCCGAGACGGTGCTCGCGGAGCGACTCGCGCACGTCGGGGACGCCGGCGCGCAGCGGCTCGAGCACCGGGTCTCGAACGTCGCCAAGGAACTCGAGCGCAGGCAGGACGAGCTGATCGCCGGGCATGACCTGCGGCTCGGTGAGCTCGAGGCGGAGATTCGCCGGAAGATGGACGATCTCCGCGCCGACGTCGAGGCGGAGCGGGGCGTGCTCGAGGCACGCCTTCAGGAGCTTCTGCGCCGGTTGGATTCGGCCGCGGCCGTCCGCGGCTCCTGAGCGTTCCTAACAAAAAATTGGTCTAACAAAGCCCGGGAGGGTTCGTCGGAAGCACCACGAACCAGATGTGGCCATGAGCGAGACAACGACCCCCATCCTCGAGCCCCTCGTCGACGAACGGTCGAAAGTGGAGAGCTGGCGCCTCCACATCCTGATCGAGGTCGGGTACCCGCTCTCGATCGCAGAGCGGCTCGCGGTGAGCGAAGCCGACCTCCATCTCGCTTGCGAGATGCTCGGCCGCGGGTGCAAGCCCGAGACGGCCGCCGAGATCCTTCTGTAACAGTCGCACGAGTACGCTGCGACCCGTGGCGAAGGTCGAGGCGCTCCCGTACGACGACCGCACCGTCTACTCGGTCGCCGCGTTCAACGGCGGGGTCGGGCAGTGGCTCTCACGGCTCCCGACCGTCTGGGTCGAGGGGGAAGTGACCGAGCTCCGGCGGCACGAGCGGTGGGCAACGGTCTTCTTCACGCTCAAGGATCCGGCCGACGGGTCGTCCGTCGGCGTGACGATGGCGCGCGGGAGGTTCGACGCGCTCCGCCTCGACCTCTCCGACGGAGAGCGGGTGCACGTGTTCGGGCGACCGGAGCTGTACGAGCAGCGAGCCGAGTTCAAGCTCCGAGCGCTAACGATCGAGCGCTTCGGCGCCGGCGCGCACCTGGCCTCTCTCGAGCGACTGAAGGCCACACTCGCCGCCGAAGGTCTCTTCGCCGACGAGCGCAAGCGGCCCTTGCCGTTCCTCCCGCGGCGGATCGGTGTCGTGACCGGGAACGATGCAGCGGCCAAGCGCGACGTGGTGACGACGATCCGCTCTCGCTTCCCGCCCGCATCGGTGCTCGTTGCGGAGACATACGTCCAGGGCCCGCGCGCCGCCGCGGAGATCGTGGCGGCGATCGGCGCCCTCTGCGAGCACCCGGACGTCGACGTGGTCGTCTTGACCCGCGGCGGCGGCAGCTTCGAGGATCTCCTCCCCTTCAGCGACGAGCGCGTGGTCCGGGCCGTGGCCGAGTGCCCGGTCCCCGTCGTCTCGGCTGTCGGCCACGAGCAAGACACGCCGCTCTGCGACCTCGCCGCGGACGTCCGCGCCTCGACTCCGACGGCCGCAGGAAAGCTCGTCGTCCCGGAGCTGACTGAGTTGTACGGAAGGCTCGACCGCGCTCACGCGGGGCTCGCGCGCGGCGTCCGGCGGTCGCTCGAGCACGACCGCCAGCGCCTCGCCCGATCCGCCGACCGGCTGCACGCCTGGCCGCGCGCCGCGGTCGACCGGGAGCAGCACCGCCTCGAGCGCACGCGCGACCGGCTACGGCTGGCCCCGGTGCTCGCAGTCGAGCGCAAGCGGGCGGCGCTCGAGAACACCGGAGCAAAGCTCGTTGCGTTGTCACCCCTGCAAACACTGGAGCGAGGATACGCGATCGTCCGGACAGAGTCCGGCGACGTCGCAGCCTCGGCCGGAGACATCTCGGTCGGCGAGCGCGTCGACGTGACGCTCGCCCACGGCGGGATTGCGGCACGCGTCGAGGAGGTCACCGAGTGACCGAGTCCGCAGAGCGAACCTTCGAGCAAGCCCAGGGCGAGCTCGAGCAGATCGTCGAGCAGCTCGAGCGCGGGCAAGCACCGCTCGACGAGTCGCTGAAGCTGTGGGAGCGAGGCGAGGAGCTCTACGCCTTCTGCCGTGCGAAGCTCGACGCCGCCGAAGGCCGGGTCGAGGAGCTCGCGCGCCGCGCCGAGCAGTCCCGCCCGCCGGACGGCAAACCGGCTTAGCGAACAGCCGTGCGCTCGGCCCGCGAGTCCTGCTCCTGGGCCCTCTGCTCGGCCGGCATCTCGGCCTGGCCCGCGGTCGGCATCACGCGCAACATCGCGAACGAGAGCCCCTCGCGTGCGAGGAAAAGAAGGCCGACGCCGATGCCGACGGACGCCTCGATCGCCTGGAGCCCGAACCCGTAGGCGACGCCGACGCTGTACGACACGCCGTAGCCGACGAGCGCGGAGGCGATCGCGACCTGGACGAGACCGACGTTGCCGGGCCAGAACGGCAGAATCGTCACGACGTTCATCACGAGCAGCACGACGCCGGCCGCGGGCAGCGGAGCATGGATGTCGAACGCCCGCATCGCCGTCCAGACCGCGAGGAGCTGGAACGTCCAGCCGAGGATCTGGAAGAAGATCGCCAGCGCTGCAGCCCCCGGCGAGCGCATGACGCCGAGCCCGTGGCGGCCCATGGTCAGAAGCCGCCGCACCGGCCCGAGCCCCTCGATCGCCACCTCCTCGTGATGCCTGCGCGCGGTGATGAACGCAAACGCGAACAGCCCGACGCCGATCCCGATCACGAACAGCAGCGTCGCGCGCGCCGACGACGGGATGCTCGCCGTCGAGATGACGTAGAGGATGAGCAGGAGCACCGGGACGATGTCGAAGACCCGGTGCGCGAAGACCGTGCCGACGAGGGTCGCCCACGCGCCCTTGCGGCCGGGCATCTTGCGCGTGAGCACCGCGACCCGCGCGAGCTCGCCGATCCGCCCCGGCAGCACGGCGTTCGCGAACAGGCCGACCGAGAAGGCCGAGAAGACGAGCGTCACCCGTGGATGCGGCGGTTCCATCGCCGAGTGGATGACGGTGTTCCAGGCGAGCGCACGCGCGATGACGGAGAGCAGGTTCAGGAAGATCGCCACCACGACCCACTCCCAGCGGACCGCACTGAATGCACTTCCGATCGTCGCCAGGCTGTCGCGCCTCCACCAGAACAGGCCTGCGAGCGCCGCAAGAACGACGAGCCCCAGGAGCACGCGCACGATGCGGCTGGACGGCAGCCGGAAGAACTCGTTGGGCTCGAATTCCATCCGGGGCATTATCGTCGGCGACCCGGTGCGTCTTCGTTCCTCGTACGACCGCGAGATCGTCCGCCTTGCGCTGCCGGCACTCGGCGCGCTCGCGGCCGAGCCGCTGTACGTCCTCGTCGACACGGCGATAGTCGGCCACCTCGGCCGGCCGCAGATCGCCGCGCTCGGCCTCGCCGGAACGGTGCTCGCCGGCGCCTTCACGATCTTCAACTTCCTCACGTACGGGACGACCGCCGTCGTCGCGCGCGCCTCGGGAGCGGGGCGAGACGAGGAAGCCGCGCGGCTCGCCGCGCAGGCGCTCTGGGCGTCGCTCGGGATCGGGGTCGTCCTCCTCGTCACTCTCGAGCTCGTCGCCGAGCCCCTTCTCGCCGGCCTCGGCGGCCACGGCCGCTCGGGCGACTTCGCCCTCACCTACTTCCGGATCGCGGCGATCGGGCTGCCGGCTGCGCTCGTCGCTCTGGCCGGCCAGGGCTATCTGCGCGGCGTCTCGAACCTCCGCCGCCCACTGGAGATCGTCGTCGCGGCGAACGTCGCGAACCTCGTGCTGGAGATCCTGTTCGTCTACGTCTTCCACTGGGGGATCGCAGGCTCCGCGGCGGGGACTGCGATCGCGCAGGCCGGCATGGGAGTGGCGTTCGTGGTCGAGCTGCTCCGGCCGCACGCGCCGTCGCGGCGGCCGAGCTGGCGCGAGATGCGGCCGATGGTGCGCGTCGGGCGGCAGATCTTCGTGCGCACGGCCGCTCTCTATGCGTCGTTCCTCGTCGCCGCCTCCGTGCTCGCGCGCATGGGAGACGCGCAGATCGGCGCCCACCAGATCGCGTACGAGCTCTTCATCCTGCTCGCGCTCGTCCTCGACGCGCTCGCCATCGCCGGCCAGGTGATCGTCGGCCGGATGCTCGGAGGCGGCGATGCCGACGGCGCCTACGCCGCGGCAGTGCGGATGATCGGCTGGTCGGTCGTCGTCGGCCTCGCCTTCGCCCTGGTGCTCGCGCCGCTGTCGCACGCGCTCCCGGCGGCGTTCACGAGCGATCCGACCGTCCTCCGCCAGGCTGCGCTCCTCTGGCCGTTTCTCGCGGCGATGCAGCCGCTCGGAGCCGCCGTCTTCGCGCTCGACGGGATCCTCATCGGCGCGGGCGACACGCGTTTTCTCATGTGGTCGATGCTCGCAGCGAGCGCCGTCTTCATCACGCTCGCGGCGCTCGCGCTCGCCCTCGACTGGGGCGTGGTCGGGGTCTGGGCGGCGCTCGACGTCCTCATAGTGACGCGTCTCGCGCTCCTCGGTCCCCGCTTCGTCCGCCGCCGCTGGGCGGTCGTCGGCTGGGCACTAGACTGATTCGATGGAGGGCCTCGCCGAGCTGCATACCCACCTCGGCGGCTCAGTCTCCTCCGACATCCTCTGGTCGCTCGCCCACCGTCAGGGCATCGCGCTTCCGGTGAAGGACTTCTGGGACTTCGACCGGCTCGTGACCGTGTCGGATCCGCGTGGGGTGCCCAGCCTCGACGCGCTCGACTCGATCTACCACTGGACGGAGCTGATCCAGTCGAGCCCGGCCGCGGTCGAGGTGTCGGTGCACGGAGCGATCGGCGGCGCGTACCGGTCGCAGGGAATCACGACGCTCGAGCTCCGCTTCAACCCGATGAAGCGGAACCGCGGCGGCGAGCGCGACCTCGACCACATCATCCTCGCTGCGATCCGCGGGCTCGACGTCGCCAGCCTCGAGTACCCCCAGGTGCGCGCGGGCCTGATCCTGATGATGGATCGCACCTTCACAGCGCACCAGAACGAGATCATCGTCGAGAAGGCGATCCGCTGGGCGCCGCGCGGCGTCGTGGGGATCGACATCGCGGGGCCCCGACCGGGCGGCGCGCGCTACGACTACTCGCAGGTGCAGCCGATGGTGGAGGACGCCCGCGCCGCCGGGCTCGGCGTGACGATCCACGTCGGCGAGGAAGGCGGCGAGATGGGCCGCGCCGAGATCGGAGAGGTGCTCGAGCTCCTGCGTCCGGACCGGATCGGGCACGGGATCCTCGCCGCCGGCGACGCCGAGCTGATGAAGGAGCTGAGCGACCGCGAGGTCGTCCTCGAGATCTGTCCAACCTCGAACCTACTGACGAAGTCCCTTCCCGACGAGGACGCGGTGCGGGACGTCTTCCGCACATTCGTCGAGCACGGCATGCTCTTCACGATCGCCACGGACGGGCCCGAGATGATGCGAACGCACCTCCGCGACGAGCTCGACCTCCTGTTGCGGATCGGGGCGCTGACGCAGGACGAGCTCGAAGAGGCGAATGCGCGCGGCCATGAGGCGAGCTTCATCGGCGGGGCACACGCGGCCCGCCCGAATACTCCCGTCGGCCGATAGCTGAGAAGCCGGCGCGGCCATAGCGTGCCCGGACATGAGAGGCAACGACAAGGCAAAGCCCGACCTCACCGAGCGCCAGCTCCAGATCGTTGGGCTGATCGCGCGCGGGTGCTCGAACGACGAGGTCGGAGAGCGTCTCGGCATCTCGCCCAGAACGGCGAAGGCGCACTGCGACGTGTTGCGCCAGAAGCTCGGCGTGCCGAGGCGGCGGCAGATCCCTGCCGCGTTCAAGGCGCTCACCGGTGAGGACCCCCTCGCCCGTGAGCTTGCGCCGGCCCTTGCCGGCGCCGGGGGCTGACGGCGACCCGCGCTCGGGCCCTACCCCGAGCGCGGGCCCCCCGCTTGCAGCAGACGTGACGAGCGGGGTGAGAATGAGTAAGGTCCTCGGATCCCGGACGAGTCCGGGCAGGGCAGGGGAATGGTGGAGACGATCACAGCGGCGGCCTCGCCCGCGCTCGACCACATCATCGAGCGCCCTCGGCTGATCGCGCATCTCGCAGAAGGCGGCGGCGCACGCGTCTCGGTCCTCGCGGCTCCCGCCGGCTACGGAAAGACGACGCTCGCGCGCCAGTGGTCCCAGCGGCAGGGCGGCACGGTCGCCTGGTACCGGACGACGCGCGCCTCGGGAGACGTCGCACTCCTCGCAGTGCAGCTCGACGATCTGCTCGCGTCGATTGCCCCGGACTTGCCGCGCGAGCCGGGAAAGGTCGCCTCGATCGCGTCAGTCAATCCAAGCGCAAAGCCGCTCGGCCGGGCGATCCTCCGAGCGTTCGAAACGCTGGGTCGGGACGTACTGCTCGTCGTGGACGAGTGGGAGGCAGCGGGGACGGACGAGGCCGAGGAGCTGCTGTCGATGCTCGTCGAGGGCCTGGACGTCCGGTTCCTGATCACGACGAGAACGCGCCCCGACTGGTTCACTCCGCGGCTCGAGGTGTACGGCGAGGGCCTCGAGATCGGCGTGGACGAGCTCGCCATGACCGACCAAGAGGCGGCGCGAGTACTCACCACGGTTGGCGCAGTCGCCGGCCGAGCACGTCTGATGCGCACCGCCGACGGCTGGCCCGCCGTCCTCGGCCTGGCAGCGATGAGCGGCGACGTCGACCTCACGTCGAACCGTCTTCTCTCCCACACGCTCTACGAATTCCTCGCGAGCGAGCTGCTCGCCGCCGCCCCGGAGGACACGCAAACAGCGCTCATGCTGCTCGCCGTCGCGTCGGTCACAGACACCGACGTGGCTCGCATCGTGCTCGGTGCAAGCGCCGGCGACGTGATCGAAGACGCCGTGGCTCACGGACTGCTCGCCGTGATCGAGCCAAAGGCGCTCTCGCTCCACCCGCTCTTGCGGGAACTGCTGATCCGGCGCTTCGGCGATGCGGATGCTGCAGTACGCGAGGCTCTGCTGGCGGATTGCCGGAGGCTTCTCGATGCACGGCGGTGGGACGAGGCGCTCTCGGTTGCCGAGGTAGCGCAAGATGCCGGCTTCGCCACCGATGCCGTCGGCGCCGCCTTGGACGACCTGCTGGCAGCAGGCCGCACGAGCAGCCTCGAGCGATGGGTCGCCGCCGCGCGTGCGGCGGGTGCCGAGGGCGGCCTCATCGACTATGCGGAGAGCGAGGCGCTCCTGCGAAACAATGAACTCGACCACGCGATGGCCCTCGCCAAGCAGGCAGCGGGTTCGCTGGAGGGAGATCTCGCCGCTCGCGCTCACCTCGTCGCCGGCACATCAGCCCATCTAACGGACCGCCCGCATCGCACACAGCAACACGCAGAGTTTGCCGCAAGAGCGGCCGAGACCCCTGAAACCCGCGAGGGGGCGCTTTGGGTGCGGTTTCTCGGAGCGGTTGAGCGGCAAGCGCCTGATCTCACCGAGTGCGTAGAGGATTTTCGGGCCGCTGCACAGAGTGGGCTCAAACAGTCGCTCATGATCGC
>DATBAH010000148.1:0-8425 GCA_036271615.1 Gaiellaceae bacterium | reverse complement strand
CCGGCCCGGATCTGCTGGCTCGGCTACGGCGACCGCGCGAAGGCCGGCCTCGCGATCAACGAGCTCGTCCGCAGCGGCGAGGTCAAGGCGCCGGTGGTGATCGGACGGGATCACCTCGATGCCGGGTCGGTTGCCTCGCCGTATCGCGAGACGGAGTCGATGCGCGACGGCTCCGACGCCATCGCCGACTGGCCGATCCTCAACGCCCTCGTCAACGTCGCGGCGGGAGCGACGTGGGTGAGCGTTCACCACGGCGGCGGCGTCGGGATCGGCAACGCGATCCACGCGGGCATGGTCGTCGTCGCCGACGGCAGCGATGCGCAGGCGGAACGCCTCGAGCGCGTGCTGACCACCGACCCGGGCACGGGCGTGATGCGGCACGCGGACGCGGGCTATCCGGAGGCGCTCGCGGCCGCAGAGGAGGGCGGACTGCGGATTCCGCACGTCCCGGGCGACGCGTGACCGCCACGACCGCGCGCCTGCTGCTGCGCGACCTCGCGCAGCTCGCGACACCGGCCGGCGCTGACGCTCCGCTCCGCGGATCTGCGCTCGGCGACGTCGAGGTGCTCGAGGAGGCCTTCGTCCTCTGCCACGGCGAGACGATCGACGCCGTCGGGCGGATGCACGATCTGCCTGCACTCGACGGCCCCGTTGTGGAGGTGGAGTGCCGCGGCCTGTGCGCCGTTCCGGGGCTCGTCGACTGCCACACACACGCCGCGTTCGGCGGCGACCGCGTCGACGAGTTCTCGCTCCGCGCGGCCGGAGCCGGCTACGAGGAACTGCACGCGGCCGGCGGCGGCATCCTCTCGACCGTTCGCGCGACGCGTGCCGCGGGGGAGTCAGGCCTGCTCGCCGCGGTCGAGCGGCACCGCTCGTGGATGCTCCGCGAGGGCACGACGACGTTCGAGGCGAAGTCGGGTTACGGGCTCGACCGCGACACCGAGCTCGCGTCGCTCAGGGCGATCCGGGAGGCGGGAGGCATCCCGACGTGGCTCGGCGCTCACGCCGTCCCACCGGAGTTCGCCGCCGCCGATGCGTATCTCGACTTCGCCCTCGCCGAGGTGCTGCCCGAAGCCGCTCGGCTCGCAGAAGCGGCCGACGTGTTCCTCGAGCGCGGCGCGTTCGACGCGGCGCAGGCAAGGCGTTACCTCGAGGCGTGTCGCGACGCGGGCCTGGTGTTGCGGCTCCACGGAGACCAGTTCACGGAGTCCGGCGCGATCCCGCTCGCCGTCGAGCTGGGCGCACGCTCCGTCGATCATCTCGAGGCGACCCGGGAGGAGGGCATCCGGACGCTCGCCTCGAGCGACGTCGTCGGCGTGCTCCTCCCGGCGAGCGCGCTCTTTCTCGACCGGCCGATGCCGCCCGCGCGAGCACTGGTCGACGCAGGTGCCGCAGTCGCGCTGGCGACGGACTTCAATCCCGGCAGCGCCTTCTGCGAGAGCCTGCCGCTGGTCTGCTCGCTCGCCGCGACGCAGCTGCATCTCTCGCCGGCCGAGGCGCTCGCTGCCTGCACCGTCAATGCCGCCCACGTGCTCGGCCGCGCCGACCGGCTCGGTCGCCTCGCGGCCGGCTACAGGGCCGACATCACGCTCCTCGACGCGACCGACTGGCGCTACCTCGCCTACCACCTCGGCGGCCGCGTCGTCGCGAGAGTGGTCGCCGGAGGCGAGCTACGCTAGCCCTCCATGCCGACGAGGAAGCAGCGGCGCCGCGCGCAGAAGGAACGGCGGCACGACTACGAATACGAGACCGTCTGGGTCGACCCCGACACCGGGGAGGAGGTCGAGCCGCCCGAGGACTACGTCCCCGAGCCGCCGGAGACGCGGGAGAACGGCAAGCCGAGCCCCAAACCGAAGGCGAAGGCGCAACCCCAGCGCGGCGGCCGGCCGGTGCGCGTCCCGCCTCCGCCGTCGTGGCAGCGCGCCGCGAAGCGTTCGGTGATCATCGGCGCGGCACTGTTCGCGGTCATCTATCTCCTCGGCTCCAAGGGCGGCAACCACAGCCTCGCGAGCGCGTTCCTCCTGGCCCTCGTCTACACCGCGATCTTCATTCCGGCCCAATTCATGTTGGACCGGTTCGCGCACAACCGCTGGCAGCGCCGCGCGGACGAGCAGGCGGGAAAGCGGCCGGCTAAGAGGCGCTGACGCCCGACGGCTCGGCCCGGTCGCCGCGGTAGTGACCCTCGCCCGGCCAGGGCGCGAGCAGCAAGAGGAGCCGAGCACCGCCGTCGCTCCTGACGGCGCGCCGCTCGTCGGGGTCGAAGTGGAAGAGCGCCCCGACGTCGCCGTCGACCGACTCGTCCCCGGCCTCGACCCGCACTGCCCCAGCGAGGACCAGGAGGAGCGCCGACTCCTTGACGCCGTGGTCGCCGAGCGCCTCGCCGGCGCGGAGCTCGATGAGGACGGCCCGCTCGGCGCCTTCCCTCGAGTGGAGGACGACGGGCGACCGCGCGCCGTGCGGCGTCTCGACCTCGGGGAGCCTCCAGTGCCGCACGGACAGACCCTTCCCGCACCCGCCTGAGCACTAACCAGCGAACCTCTAGACTCGCCGCGATGCCGCTCGCCGTCGACAGATACGAGCTCGGTCCGCTCCAGACGAACTGCTACGTCGTGCGGCGCGAGCGCAGCGCGGCCGAGTGCGCGGTCATCGATCCCGGCGGCGATGCGGCCGACCTCCGCCTCGAGCTCGCGCGGCTCGGCACGTCATGCGCCGGGATCCTCATCACGCACGGGCACTTCGACCACCTCGGCGGCGTCGCCGACCTCGCCGAGGGAACGGGCGCCGAGGTCTGGATGCCGGAGGGGGAGCGGGAGCGGCTCGAGCGCTACCCGGAGTTCGCGCCCGTCGGCGTCCCCGGCCGCCCGCACGCGCCCGAGCACCTCGTCAGCGGTGGCGAGACGATCGAAGTCGCGGGGATCTCCTTCGAGGTCCTGGCGGTGCCCGGCCACTCGCCCGCGCACGTCGCCTTCCACGCCGACGGCGAGCTCTTCAGCGGCGACCTCCTCTTCGCCGGCTCGGTCGGCCGCGTCGACCTCCCCGGCGCCGACTGGGACACGCTCCTCGCGTCGGTCCGGATGCTCGCCGAGCGGCTCCCGCCCGAGACGGTCATCCATCCGGGCCACGGCCACGAGACGACGCTCGGCGTCGAGCTCGCGCGCAACCCGTACCTCGCAGAGCTCCGCGCGTAAAGATGAGCCCGACATTCCAGGCGCCGCGCGGGACGCATGACGTCCTGCCGCGCGACCACCTGTGGTGGCGCGTGATCCGGACGATCGAGGAGCAGTGCTCGCAGTACGGCTGGTCGCGCGTCTCGACGCCCGGCTTCGAGGAGACGGCGCTGTTCGAGCGCACGTCGGGCGAGGCGTCGGACGTCGTGCACAAGGAGATGTACTCGTTCGAGGACCGCGGCGGCCGCTCGCTCACGCTGCGCCCCGAGGGGACGGCGCCGATCGCGCGCGCGTACGTCGAGCACGGCCTCGCACAGGAGCCGCAGCCCGTGAAGGCGTACGCGATTGCGCCGATGTACCGGTACTCACGACCGGGTCGCGGTCGCTACCGCGAGCACTGGCAGCTGTCGCTCGAGGCGATCGGAACCGCGGATCCGGCGATCGACGCCGAGGTGATCCAGTACTACGCAGAGCTCCTGCGTCGTCTCGGCGTGACCGAGTGGGAGCTGCGCCTCAACTCGATCGGCGACGAGAACTGCCGCCCGCAGTACGTGGCGCGCCTCGACGAGTGGCTCGACGCGCATCCCGAGCTCGTCGACGAGGAGGTCGCCCACAAGCGCGCGACGAGTGTCCTCCAGGTCTTCGACGTCAAGAACGAGAAGGTCCTGGCCGCCCTCGCCGAGGCGCCGAAGATCGGCGAGTCGCTCTGCGGCGCCTGCCGCGAGCACTTCGATGCCGTCAAGGCGCACCTCGACGCCTACGGCGTGCGCTACGCGCTCGACCCGGCGCTCGTGCGCGGCCTCGACTACTACACGCGCACGACCTTCGAGTTCGTCGGCCCCGAGGAGAACGTCAACTCCACCATCTGCGGCGGCGGCCGCTACGACGGCCTCGTCGAAGCGGTCGGCGGGCCGGCGACGCCCGGCATCGGCTTCGGCGCCGGGCTCGAGCGCCTGATCCTCGCCATGGAGCGGGAGGGCGCGATTGCGGAGGAGCCGCGGCTCGACCTCTTCGTCGCCTTCGAGGAACCGGAGCTGCGCGGTCGGCTCCTGCAGCAGATCGCGGAGTGGCGGGCGGAGGGCCGCTCGGTCGACACCGATTACGCTGGCCGCTCGATGAAGGGGCAGCTCACGCAGGCGCAGCGGCTCGGTGCCGAGACGATCGTCGTCGCGCGCAGCGACGGGACGTACGAGGTGCGCCGGCGCGGGGAGGAGGACCGCGTCGTGCACACCCTTGCGGAGGTCTAGGTGAGCTGGCGCGACGTGATGTGCGGCGAGCTGCGGGCCGACGGCGCCGGCCGCCGCGTCACGGTCGCCGGCTGGGCCGACACGCGCCGCGACCACGGCGGTCTCGTGTTCGTCGACCTCCGCGACCACACGGGGAAGCTCCAGCTCGTGATCAACCCCGAGCGCTCGCCGGGCGCGGCTGAGACCGCACACGAGATCCGCAACGAGTTCGTCCTGCAGGCGACCGGCGAGGTCACCGCGCGCGCGCCGGAAGCAGTCAACCCGGACCTGCCGACCGGGCAGATCGAGGTGCAGGTCGACGAGCTACGGGTCCTCTCTCGCTCGACCCCACTGCCCTTCCAGCTCGACGAGGAGGGGGTCGACGAGACCCTTCGTCTCCGCTACCGCTGGCTCGACATGCGGACGGAGCGGATGCAACGCAATCTGCGGCTCAACCACACCGCCATCACCGCGATCCGGCGCGTGATGGACGAGCGCAGCTTCGTCGACGTGTGGACGCCGAGCATGACGCGCGGCACGCCCGAGGGAGCGCGCGACTTCCTCACGCCCGTGCGCCTCCAACCGGGGCGCTTCTACGCCCTCGCGCAGTCGCCGCAGCTCTTCAAGCAGCTCTGCATGGTGGGCGGGATCGACCGCTACTACCAGATCGCCACCTGTTGGCGAGACGAGGATCTCCGCGCCGACCGCCAGTTCGAGTTCCGCCAGCTCGACCTCGAGATGGCCTTCGTCGAGCGAGAAGACGTGCTCGACGTCATGGAGGCGTGCGTCGTCGGCGCGTTCGAGGCCGCCGGCGTCGAGCCGCCGCAGCGCCCGTTCCCGCGTCTCTCGTACCCCGACGCGATGCTCCGCTACGGCTCCGACAAGCCCGACCTCCGGTTCGGCATGGAGATCCAGGAGGCGACCGCGGTCACGCGCGGCTCGGAGTTCGGGGTCTTCAAGAACGCCCCGTGCGTTCGGTACGTCGTCGTGCCGCGCACGTTCTCCCGCTCCGAGCAATCGCGGCTCGAGGAGCTCGCGAAGGAGTGGGGCGCCAAGGGGCTCGCCAACCTGACGCAGATCTCGAAGTTCCTGTCCGAGCGCGAGCTCGAGACGTTCGGCGTCGAGGAGGGGTCGACGGCGCTCTTCGTCGCCGACGCGGAACCTGTCGTCGCGCGCGTCCTCGGGCTGCTCCGGCTGCACCTCGCGCGCGAACTCGACCTGATCGACGCGAACCTCGACGTCTTCCACTGGATCCTCGACTTCCCGCTCTTCGAGCACAGCGAGGAGTTCGGCGGCTGGACGTTCATGCACCACCCCTTCACCGCCCCCGTGGCGGGCGAGGAGGACCGGATCGAGGCAGATCCCGCGCACGCGCGCGGCCAGCACTACGACCTGATCTGGAACGGCTGGGAGCTCGGCTCCGGCTCGATCAGGATCCACCGGGTAGAGGTCCAACAGGCCGTCTTCCGCGTCATGGGGATGGACGAGGAGGAGCAGCGCGACAAGTTCGGGTTCCTCCTCGAGGCTCTGCAGATGGGCGCGCCGCCGCACGGCGGGTTCGCGATGGGGATCGACCGCTTCATCGCCCAGCTCGCGCGGGAGCCCGACATCCGCCAGGTGACCGCGTTCCCGAAGATCGCAAGCGGCGCAGATCCGCTCACCGGCGCGCCGACGGCGTATCCCGACGAGGCGCTACGCGAGCTCGGGATCCGGCTGCTGGACCCACAGCCCGAGCGCGAGTAACGGATGCCGGGAAGGCGAGGGGCGACGAGGCGATGGTCAGGCCACCGATCCGCAGCTACCCAGTTCGCCGCTACTACGACCCAGCCACGGGACAGTTCATCAGCGTCGACCCGCTCGTCGACCAAACCGAAGCGCCGTATTCATATGCGGGCGACGATCCGTCGACAATGCCGATCCAATCAGCCTCCCGGCCAAGGCCTGAAGCGGCACCGGCCATGGCAAGGATGGTGAACGTGCTAACCCCACCGTTCCTCGCCGGCGATCGCGGGGATATCTACGTCTTCGCCGATCTCAATGCAATGTATTCCGGAGTCGAGGCGTACGACGCGCCAAAGATGGATCTCTTCGATGCAACGGGCCGACCTCTTCGAGCCGTCGTCGACGGCTACAGCTGGACCGTCGATCAAGATCAGGTCGGCCGTCCCGACCCGGAGCGCCTGGAGTCAATTCTGCAAAGCTACTTCGCGCGACTGCCAGAGGCGTTCTCAGCCTATTCCGCGCGAGCCGCCAAGGCAGCGAATCTCAATGACCTAGTGCGCTTGCGGCAGGAGCTTGCCCACGAGCCGGCCCCGGGCATATGGGCCAAGCTGTTCCGGCGATCTTGGGGCTAGTGTAGTCGGAACCAGGCTTCGCGAAGGCCACGCGAACCCCCCCACGCGGCCGTAGTAGCCGCCTACTGCGAACGCACGGGCTCACAGCCACTGAGTTCGCCGCTACAGTCCCCGTGCTCGGCCCCGTGCGCCGAATCGGGTACACATGTAGATCCAACGCTACGTGAAAGGGAGCCGGCGTCCCGACGAGGCATTTGCCGAAGGCGGGCACGGCACCCACCTGGGAAACCAGGATCACATGGCTCGGTTTGGACGCCGGGGTCGGGCGCTCATCTACGGTGGGCGCTATGCAGGAGGTCTTCGGAGACTCGAGTCGCGGCGGCGAGTGGGCGGCGGTTCAGCTGCGCGTCGACGGCGACCGCATCGTCGACGCCGACACGCCGGGCCTCGAGCGCGACGTAGCGGGGCTGACGCTGCTCGAAGCGGCGTCGGTCGGAGGCGAGACGCTCGCAGTGGACGCGCTCGCGAACGCGCTCGGGCCGGTCTTCCGCGCCGCGCCGTCGCCGGGACGCGTCGCGGTGGCGATGAGCGGGGGCGTGGACAGCGCCGTGACCCTCCTGCGTTCGCTGCCGAACGCGGTCGGCGTGACGCTTCGGCTCTGGCTGGATCCGGCCGGACCGGATTCCGAGCGCGCGTGCTGCTCGCCCGAGAGCGTGATCGCGGCGCGCGAGACGTGCCACCGGCTCGGCGTGCCGCACGTGACGCTCGACCTCCGCGAAGAGTTCCGGCGCGCGGTGGTCACTCCGTTCGTGCGCGGCTATGCGCGCGGCGAGACCCCGAACCCGTGCACGCGCTGCAACGGCGGCTTCCGTTTCGCGGAGCTGCTCGCCTTTGCGCGCCGCGCGGGCGCGGATCGTCTGGCGACCGGCCACTACGCCCGCGTCGTCGAGCGTGACCGGCAGCTGCTGCTCGCCCGCGGTGCCGACCCCACCAAGGATCAGAGCTACATGCTCGCCGGGCTCGAGCCCTCCAAGCTCGCGCGCGTCTCCTTCCCGCTCGGCGAGCAGGACAAGGATGCGACGCGAGCCGAGGCCGAGCGCGCAGGGCTCGCCGTTGCGCGGCGGCCCGACAGCCAGGAGGCCTGCTTCCTCGCCGGGGACGACTACCGCGCGTTCCTCGCCCGCCACGGGGTCGAGGCAAGCGAGGGTGCGATCGTGACGGAGGACGGGAGCGAGCTCGGACGCCACGAGGGCTTCTGGCGGTTCACCCCGGGCCAGCGGCGCGGCCTCGGGCTCGCCGCGCCGGAGCCGCTCTACGTGCTCGGCACCCGGCCGTCCCACAACGCCGTCGTGGTCGGCTCGCGCGCCTCGCTCGCGCGCACGAGGGTGGCTGCGCGCGGGCGGCTCTACGCCGAGGCCGACCGGGTGGAGGCGAAGCTCCGCTACCGCTCGCCGGCGGTGCCGGCCCGGGTCGAGCCGACCTCGCGAGGCTTCCGCCTCGAGCTCGACGAGCCAGCCTTCGGCGTCGCGCAGGGCCAGGCCGCGGTGCTGTACGACCACGACGCGGTCGTCGGATATGGCCTGATCAGCTCATCCCACTAAGAGCTCCTAACGCAATGAAGCACGGGCCGTCTGGCCGCGCTGTGCGGCGCGCTGCGGCGTCCTCGGTCGCGCGAATAGCGCTGCTATTCACGCTCCCTGCGTCCTTGCATCGCACTCGCCCATCACGCCCAGTCGGC
>DATBAH010000147.1:0-8829 GCA_036271615.1 Gaiellaceae bacterium | reverse complement strand
GCTGCGGTCGCGGATCATGCCCGTGAACGAGCGGTACCCGATCGCGGACGTCCTCGCCGAGTGCCGCCGGCACGCCGAGACCACGCGGCGCCGCGTCTTCGTCGAGTACGTGATGCTCGCCGGCGTGAACGACGCGCCGGAGCAGGGACGAGCCCTTGGTGCACTCCTCGGTCGTGACCACTTCAAGGTCAACCTGATCCCGTACAACTCATGGGCTGCAAGCCCCGACGGCCGGGCCAGCGGCGCGCGGCCGAACACCCCGCCTACGGCGGCAGACGGTCTGTACGAAGGCTCGTCGCGAGACCGGATCGCGGCGTTCCGGTACGAGCTCGAGCGGTCACGCGTTCCGGTCACCGTGCGCCTGACGCGCGGGCGGGACATCGAAGCCGCCTGCGGCCAGCTCGCCGCTGCGCCGCGTGTCAGACGCCCGTCGGAGCCTGCGTCGACGCCGGCTCCGGCTCGACGTCGAGCTGCGGGTGCTCCCCGAACCCGTACTTGACGACGGGCCGTTTCGCCGCCCGCACCTCGTCGAGCCGCTTCACCGGCCGGTCGTGTGGCGCTTCCTTCAGCAGCTCCGGCTCTTCCGCCGCCTCCTGCACGATCGCGAGCATCGCGTCGCAGAAGGCGTCGAGCGTCTCCTTCGCCTCGGTCTCCGTCGGCTCGACCATGAGCGCCTCGGGGACGATGAGCGGGAAGTAGATCGTGGGCGGATGGAAGCCGTAGTCCATCAGCCGCTTCGCGACGTCAAGTGCCGTGGAGCCGTGCTCCCGCTTCAACGTCCGCGCCGAGATCACGAACTCGTGCATGCACAGGCGGTCGAACGGCAGGTCGTAGGCTCCCTTCAGCCGCGCGAGCATGTAGTTCGCATTGAGCACGGCCGCCTCCGACATCTCGCGCAGCCGCGGCCCCCACATCCGGAAGAACGCGTACGAGCGGACGAAGACGCCGAACGGGCCCGTGAAGCCGCGCACCTTGCCGATCGTCTGCGGCCGGTCGAAGTCGAGCCCGAAGCCGCCTCCCTCGCGGCGCACGACGGCGGGCACCGGCAGGAACGGCTCGAGCATCTCGCGGACGGCGACCGGTCCGCCGCCCGGACCGCCGCCGCCGTGCGGCTGCGAGAAGGTCTTGTGCAGGTTGATGTGGACGATGTCGAAGCCCATATCGCCCGGGCGGGAGAGCCCGCAGACGGCGTTGAGGTTGGCACCGTCGTAGTACATGAGCGCTCCGGCGGCGTGGAAGATCCGCTCGATCTCCTCGATGTTCTCGTCGAAGAGGCCGAGCGTGGAGGGGTTCGTGAGCATGAGCGCCGCCGTCTCGCCGTCGACCTTGCCGCGGAGGTCGTCGACGTCGATGTTCCCGCGTGCGTCGGTGCGGACGGGCGTCAGCTCGTAGCCCGCCATCGTGACCGAGGCCGGATTCGTGCCGTGCGCCGTGTCCGGGATGACGACCTTCCGGCGTTGCTCCCCCTCGCCCCGCGCGGCGAAGTAGGCGCGCACGAGCAGGAGCCCGGTCAGCTCGCCCTGGGAGCCGGCGGCCGGCTGGAGCGAGACCGCGTCGAGGCCCGTCACCTCCGAGAGAATCTCCTGCAGCCGCCACATCAGCTCGAGCGCACCCTGCGCTCCGTCCTCCTCCTGCAGAGGATGGAGCCGTGCGAACCCCGGAAGCGCCGCGAGCCGCTCGTTGATCCGCGGGTTGTATTTCATCGTGCAGGAGCCGAGCGGATAGAAGCCCGTGTCGACGCCGAAGTTGCGCGTGGAGAGCTCCGTGAAGTGCCGGACGAGCTCGAACTCCGGCACCTCCGGCAGGCGCGGCGGCTCGCGGCGGCGGAGCTCCTCCGGGAGTTCCGGCGCCGGCGGCAGGTTCTCGTAGCGCGGCAGCGCCGAGGCGCGGCGACCGGCCTGCGACTTCTCGTAGATCAGCTTCATCGGGCTACCTCCGCGAGCACGTCGGCGAGCAGGTCGATCTCCTCCGGCGTGCGACGCTCGGTGACGGTCACGAGCAGAACGTCGTCCATCCCCGCGTAGTCGCGACCGAGCGCGTAGCCCGGATGGACACCGCGCTCGCGGGCCGCTGCGACGACGTCCCGCGCATTCCGTCCGACGCGGACGGCAAACTCCTTGAACGTTGCCCGTTCTGCAAACACCTGCTCGAGTCCAGCCCGCTCTGCGAGGCGCTGCTTCGCGTAGGCGGCGAGGGAGAGGCAGGTCTCCCCCAGCTCGCGCAGCCCCTGCGGCCCCAGCCATGTGAGATAGACGAGCCCGCCCAGGGCGAGCAACGTCTGGTTCGTGGTGATGTTCGAGGTGGCCTTCTCCCGCCGGATGTGCTGCTCCCGGGTCTGCAGGGTGAGGACATAGCCGCGCTCACCCGCGGTGTCTACCGTCTCGCCGACGATGCGTCCAGGCATGCGCCGGATGAATTCCTGGCGCGCTGCGAGGAAGCCGTAGTGCGGACCGCCGAAGGACGGAAAGTTCCCGGCAGCCTGTCCTTCGCCGAGCGCGAGCGCGGCGCCGTAGCGACCCGGAGCCTCGAGCACGCCGAGTGAGAGGAGGTCGACGTGCGCGACCGACAACGCGCCGGCCTCGTTAGTACGTGCGACGAGCTCCGGCGCCGGCTCCAGGCAGCCGAAGAAGTTCGGCTGCTGGAAGATGACCGCCGCGGCATCGCCGGCTGCGCTTTCCAGCTCGTCGGGGTCCGTCGTCCCGTCGCGATGCGGCACCTCCACGACCTCGAGCCCGAAGCCGACCGCGTACGTCTTCACCACCTGGCGCACCTGCGGGTTCGTCGCCTCGGTCACGACGATCTTGCTGCGACCGGTCGCATGCTTCGCGACGTAGCAGGCGTCTGCCGCGACGCTCGTCCCGTCGTAACCCGACGCGTTGGAGACGTCCATTCCGGTCAGCTCGCAGACTGCAGTCTGGTACTCGAAGATCGCCTGGAGCACGCCCTGGCTCATCTCCGGCTGGTACGGCGTGTACGCGGTCAGCAGCTCGCCCCGCTGCAGGATCGTGTCGACCACCGCCGGCACGTAGTGGTCGTAGATGCCGGCGCCGAGGAAGGACAGCTCGCGGCTCGCGTCGGCGTTCCGGTCGGCGAGGGCGGCGACGTGCGCGAAAACCTCCTGCTCGGACAGTGCAGGCTCGAGGTTCAGCTCGCGCCCCAGGCGGACCGCGTCGGGGAGGTCGCGGAAGAGCTCGTCGACCGTGGCGACGCCGATCGTCCCGAGCATCTCCTCCCGGTCCGAGTCCGTCAGCGCGAGGAACGGATGCGCCTGCGTCATTCCCGCTCCCGGCGCCGGCAAAGCCGGCACCTCCGCTCCCTGGTGAGCTCCGTCAAGCCTACGCTCACTGGTCGGCGAGAACCTGCTGGTAGGCGCCTGCGTCGAGCAGGGCGTCGACCTCTCCGGGTTCCGTGAGACGGATGCGAATGAGCCAGCCGTTCCCGTACGGGTCCTCGTTCACGGTCTCGGGGGCGTCGACCACCTGTTCGTTGACGGCGAGCACCTCGCCGGAGAGCGGTGCGATCACGTCCGAGACCGCTTTCACCGACTCGACCTCGCCGTACGACTGGTCCTTCGTCACGGTGGATCCCACTTCGGGCGGCTCGAAGTGGACGAGCTCGCCGAGCGCGTCGGCGGCGAACCACGTGATCCCGAGAGCTGCCTCGTCTCCCTCGAGGCGAGCCCAGTCGTGCTCGTCGTGGTAGCGCAGGTGGTCGGGATAGCTCTCGGCGGCTGCCACTCAGTCCTCCCTCTTGTAGATGGGCTTCTTGACGACGCGTGCACGCCGCGGGCGGCCGCGGACGTCGATCGTCAGCTCGGTTCCGATCTGCGCCTGCTCGGCGGGGACGTAGCCCATGCCGATTCCGACGTCCAGCATCGGCGAGTGCGTACCCGACGTCACCTCGCCGCCGACCCCGCCGTCGGCAGCGCCGATCGACATGCCCTGGCGCGGGATCGCCTTCTCCTCCATCACGAACGCGACGAGTCGGCGGTCCGGTCCTTCTGCCTTGACGCGCCGGAGGACGTCGACTCCCGCGAACTCCTTGTCGAGCGTGCAGAGCCAGCCGAGACCCGCCGAGATGGCGTCCGTGTCGGGTCCGATGTCGTTCCCGTGCAGTGGGTAGCAGACCTCGAGGCGGAGCGTGTCGCGGGCGCCGAGCCCGCAGGGCACCGCGCCGCGCGCGAGCACGGCATCGAAGAGGGTCACCGCGTCTTCGGTCATGCACATCAGCTCACAACCGTCCTCGCCGGTGTAGCCGGTCCGGTTCGCCATCACCTCGACACCGTCGATGGACGTCTCGGCGAACGTGAACGGCGGGGCCGGCGGCAACGCGAGCCGCTCGATAGCCCGCGGGCCTTGCACCGCCAGCAGCGCGTAGTCGTCCGAGACGTCGCGGACGTCGGACCCGCGGATCTCTCGCTCCTTCAGCCAGGCGTAGTCGGCGGCTCGATTCGCCGCGTTCACGATGAGGAGATACGAGTGCCCGCCGACGCGGTAGACGATGAGGTCGTCGATGATTCCGCCGTCCTCGTTCGTGAGAAGCGTGTACTGCGCCTCGCCGGGGGCGATCCGGTCGAGATCGTTCGAGAGCGCTCCCTGCAGGAGGTCGCGCGCGTACGGCCCCTCGACCTCGAGCTCGCCCATGTGCGAGACGTCGAAGACGCCGGCGTCCGTCCGCACCGCGAGGTGCTCGGGGATGACGCCCACGTACTGGACGGGCATCTCCCAGCCGGCGAACGGCACCATTCGCGCTCCGAGCTCGACGTGCCGGTCGTGCAGCGGCGTGTGCAGGAGCGTCGCGGGCATCGGCAGAGCCGATCCTAGAGGCTTGCCCCTCCGTCCCGGCTCAGTGAGAAAACGTCCCTAGAACGGAGCCGCCCCGGCTCGTTCCTTGAAACGGGCCGGGGCGGCGGACCGGGTCGTGGGGTTGACTCGATTTCGGTCAACCCTGTTGAGGGCACGCATCGTGTGCCCCGTTTCGGCAGACCCAAACCTGCCGTGGGCGAAAACCGCAGAAGTGCCGCTACTCGCCGCGCAAGAAGGACGGCACGTCGAGCCCGTTCTCGGGCTGTTCCCGCGTGCCGGTCGGAACGGCAACCTCGGGCTCGGCGGTCGTGCGGCGGCGACGGCGCCCTCCGCCGAAGCCGGTGGCGATGACGGTGACGCGCACCTCCTCGCCCATCGACTCGTCGATGACGGCGCCGAAGATGACGTTCGCGTTGACGTCGGCTGCGCTCGTCACGACCTCGGCCGCCTCGTTGACCTCGAACAGGCCGATCTCGGGGCCGCCGGTGATGTTGAGGAGGATCCCGGTCGCACCCTCGATCGACGACTCGAGCAGCGGCGACGACACGGCGGCGCGCGCAGCCTCCGCCGCGCGGTTGTCTCCGCTCGCCTCGCCGATGCCCATCAGCGCCGATCCGGCCTCGCGCATGATCGTGCGCACGTCCGCGAAGTCGAGGTTGACGAGCCCGGGGACGGTGATGAGGTCGGTGATGCCCTGGACTCCCTGCCGAAGGACGTCGTCGGCCATTCGGAAGGCGTCGACGACCGAGGTCTGCTTCTCGACCACCTGGAGCAGGCGATCGTTCTCGATCACGATGAGCGTCTCGAGCCGGTCGCGCAGGGCCTCTATTCCCTGCTCGGCCTGCTGCGAGCGCTTCCTGCCCTCGAAGCCGAACGGCTTCGTGACGACGCCCACGGTGAGCGCGTCGAGCTCGCGGCCGAGCTCCGCAACGATGGGCGCTCCGCCCGTGCCCGTTCCACCGCCCTCGCCTGCGGTGACGAAGATCATGTCCGCGCCCTTGAGCGCCTCCTTCAGCTCGTCACGGCTCTCCTGCGCCGCCGCGAGACCCACTGCCGGATCCGCGCCCGCCCCGAGACCCCGGGTGGCGGCCGAGCCGATGTGGATCTTCACGTCCGCGTCGCAGACCATCAGCGCCTGCGCGTCCGTGTTGACGGCGATGAATTCGACTCCCGAGAGGCCGGCGTCCACCATGCGGTTGACGGCGTTCGTGCCTCCGCCGCCGACACCGACGACCTTGATCACTGCGAGGTAGTTCCCGACCGCGTCCTTCGTGCTCATGAGCTTCGAACCTGAACCTTTACTAGAGGATTGGGGCTGACTTCAGCAACAACGCGGCGGAGGGTACGTGCGCGAAGCCTCGGTGTCAACCGGAGGTGGAGCTTCCAAGTCTCAACCTCCAGTAGAGCTTTGCTGTGTGGAAGTGTCCGGGGATCCGGTACCCGAGACGGGCCGGCCCGGGATGCCCACGTCGAGGAAAGTGGAGCCGGAGGGGAGCATCGTGAGCACCCGCTGCGCCACTGCGAGCTTGAGCTTGACGTCGCCGGCGTCGCCGAGCAGCAGCTGGAGGCCCGAGCGGAGGCGGAGCACGAGCGCGCCGTCCGTGTACGACGCCGAGGCGATGCGGGCTGCGAAAGCCCCGGCCAGCCCCACGGCGTGAGCCACGGTGGCGTCCCCGCTCGCCGCGAGCTCCCCCCCGACCTGCACAGGCGTGTGCGTGGAGATCCAGATCCTCGGGAGCTTCGGCAGGGCGGTCGACGACAGACGCTCCATCATGCGTCCGCGGCTCGAGACGAGCCAGCTGTCGGGACCACGCCGCAGGATGGCGGCCGGACGCTCGGGCACGACGGTGATGCGCAGCGTGTGCGGGAAGTCCCGGTCGTAGCTCGCGCTGACGACCGTCGGGAGCGCATCGACCTTCTGGAGGACGGCCGAGCCGTCGAGCCCCACGAGGGGCCGGCCGCTGAGCGACGCCAGCGCCTGCCTGACCTGCCGGGCGACCGGCGCCGAGCCGCCGTGGACCTCGATCCGGTCGATCGCGAAGAGCGACGTCTCACGCGCGAGGAGGTAGCCGCCGAGCGTGAATGCCAGGATGCCGAGGCCGATCGCGAGCGACCGCCGGGACGGTACTAGCCGGTTGAGCCACGTCCGCGGCCGGAGCAGCGGCCATCCCCCGTGCCACGACGGCGCGAGGGTCTCCACGCGTGCGATGGACCGGGGGAAACGGACCCGTGCGGGCATCTTCCGAAGTTCGTCGCGGGAGCGGACCCTCCTACAGCTCGGGCAACTCGAGCTCGCCGAGGAACTCGACCTCGTGCTCGAGCCGGACGCCGAATTGCTCGTGCGCGCGACTCCGCGCCTCGGTCATGAGAGCGAGTGCGTCCGTGGTCGTGGCCCCGTCCGCGTTCTCGATGAAGTTGGCGTGCTTCGGCGAGATCTGAGCACCGCCGATCCGGTGGCCCTTGAGGCCGCAGGCCTCGAGCATCCGGCCTGCGCTCAGCTCGTGGTCCGGGTTCTTGAAGACGCTGCCGAACGTGCGCCGGTTCGTCGGCTGCGCGGCCTTCCGGCGCGCGTTCAGCTCGCGAACCTCCGCCTTGATCTCCTCCGGCGGCCTCGGCCGCAGGCGCAGCTCGGCGCGGAGGACGACCTGCCCGTGCCGGAGCTCGGAGTGCCGGTAGCTCAGGCCGAGCTCCGCCGGAGTCAACCAGCCGCTGCCGTCGGCGGTCGCGACGAGCGCACGCTCGAGCAAACCGGCGAAGTCGGCGCCGTAGGCGCCGCCGTTCATCCACACGCCGCCGCCGATCGTCCCGGGGATGGCGCAGGCGAACTCGAAGCCTCCGAGCCCGGCGGCGCGTGCGCGATGGAGAACGACGGCGTTCGCCGCCCCGCCGCCCGCTCGCAGCATGCCCTCTCCGGCCTCGACCGTCGCGAGTTCGCCGCCGAGCTTGAGGACGAGCGCGTCGACGCCCTCGTCCGCGGCGAGCAGGTTCGAGCCGAGGCCGACCACCGCGACGTCGAGGGAACGCTGCTGCGCCCAACGAAGGGCGTCCTCCACCTCCGCTTCCGAGGATGGCCGGGCGAAGGCGCGCGCCGTCCCGCCCGTGCCGAGAGTCGTGAGCCGCGCCAGCTCGACGCCGTCTTCGACGTTCATGCGAGCGCCTCGAGAATGAGCGCTGCCGCGCGGTCGACGTCGCCCGCACCGAGGGTGAGCACGGTGTCTCCGGACCGAGCCCACCCAGCGACGACGTGGGCGGCATCCTCGAGCGACGGCGCCCACCCGATAGGCATGCCGGGCCGCACTGACGCGAGCTCATCGACGATCAGGCGGCCGCTCACTCCCGGAACGGGGTGCTCGCGCGCTGGGTAGATCTCGGTCACGCACGCCGCGTCGGCGCCCGCGAGCGCCTGCGCGAAGCCGTGTGCCAGGTGCAGCGTCCGCGAGTAGAGATGCGGCTGGAAGAGCACCAGCAGCCGGCCGCCGTTGCGCAGCGCCGCGAGGTCCGCCGTCACCTCGGCGGGGTGGTGTGCGTAGCTGTCGAGAACCACGACGCCGCCTGCCTCTCCCTTCGGCTCCAGCCGGCGGCCGGCGCCGCCGAACTCGACGATCACTTCTTCGGCGTCGGCCCTCGCCACGCCTGCGAGCTCGAGAGCGGCGAGCGCGGCGGCTGCGTTCCGCCGGTTGTGGTCTCCCGGCACCGCGAGCTCGAGCGTCACCGGATCGAGCTCCTCGGCGCGCACCACGTGCGGCACCTCTCGCAGCCAGTCCTCGAAGAACGACTCGAGCTCGGCCCGGGAGACGAACGTCGTGTGATGGTCGAGATCGACGTTGAGGAGAACGGCGATCTCCGGTCGCAGGGCGCCGACCGAGCGATCCGACTCGTCCCCTTCGACGACGAGCCAGCCGGAGCCGGCACGCGCGTTGCCGCCGAGCTGCGGAACGTCACCCCCGATGAGGAAGCTCGGCTCGAGGCCGAGCCGGTCGAGGCAGAAGGCGATCATCGCGCTCGTCGTCGTCTTCCCGTGCGC
>DATBAH010000146.1:0-1803 GCA_036271615.1 Gaiellaceae bacterium | reverse complement strand
GATCGAGCACAACCTCGACGTGATCAAGAGTGCGGACTGGATCGTCGACCTCGGACCCGAGGGCGGCTCGGGCGGCGGTGCGATCGTCGCCGAGGGCACACCCGAGCAGGTCGCGAAGGTTCCCGAGAGTCACACGGGACGCTTCCTCGCGCCGATGCTCGACCTGCCGAAGCCGGCGCCGAAGGCCGCGACAACGGCGAAGACCGCGAAGGCGACGAAGAAGCCGGCGAAGGCTGCGCCGCGCCCGCCACGCGCGAAGGCACCGGCGCGCGCCGGTCGCCGCTGACGCGACGGCACTCCTCGCCGGCCGCCGGGTGCGCGCGCGGCCGGGACCCGTCAGCTAGGAAGCGGGGGTGATGGAGCCGCGCGTCAACGCGCTCCCTCGCTCGAGGCGAGCAAGGGCTCGGACTCGGGTTCGGGTTCGGGGTGAGGAGTCCAGAAGCGACGCTCGATGTGCCGGTACGAGAGGTCGGCGAGCACGACACTCGCGACGAGGCTCACCGGTCCCGGCCAGCCGAAGTGGAGCATGAAGACGTGCCAGAGATAGAGGCTGTAGGAGATCCTTCCGAAGTAGCGAAGAATCGGATGCGCGATCCACTTCCAGCTGACGCACGCGAGCATCACGGCCGCGCTCGCAGCGGCGACGATCGTGTAGCTCTGCGGCGCGAAATCGAAGGTGCGCAGCGAGTAGATCCCGAGCACGGTCAAGCCGGCGACGCCGAGCGCGGCTTGACCTCGGAATCGGGGTGGTCGGGGAACGAGCACGGCGAGCACGGAGCCGAGCAGCAGCGCGTCCCATCGCAAGAGCTCGTACGTGCTCGCCGGGCTCATGACCGAGAGTTGTCGCGCGGCGATGGTCGCGATGATGCCGATCGCGGCGATACCGACGATGCCGGCGTGCCGTCCGATCCGCCAGCCGGCGAGCATGGTGAGCGGCCACAGCACATAGAACTGCTCTTCGACCGCGAGGGACCACGTGTGGTCGAGCCAACCCCACGACGTGAACGGATGGAGGTTCGTCGTGTAGGTCAGCGCGTTCAACGCGTCTCGAACCGTGTTGGGGACGCTCAGCGTGTCGAGAACGGTCGGGTGCGCGCCGAACGCGGTGTGGGCCGTGCTCTGAAGGATGAGCGCGGCCAGGAGACTCGCGGCGACGATCGCCAGCAGCGCGGGATAGAGGCGCCGCATCCGCCTGATCCAGAACCGTCCGACCCGTACGCCGCCGCCGCACGAGAGCTCGCGCAGCAGAATCCCCGTGATCAGGTATCCCGAGAGCACGAAGAACATCTGCACGCCGACGAAGCCGCCGCCGGGAAGCCAGCCGCGTGTCCAGGACGCGAACGGTCGAGGGCTCGGTTCGACCCCGCCGAACACATGCGACGCGAACACGAGCAACACGGCGATCCCGCGAAATCCGTCGAGGCTCTTGACGCGACCCGCAGATCGCGGCCGCGCGAGCCTCAGCTCTGCGGGATCCACCTCAGGGATATCGGCCGGTGGCGAACCATCCTGAACTCGGGGAGGACGCGCAGGGTGAGGGAGGCCCCCCGCCGCATTGCGCCCGGCGAAGGTCGCAGGGCTCGCGCGACGTTCCCGCCGGGCTCCGTCGTCGACTTCGATTTCCGGGCGGCACGAACATGACGCCCGATCGCGGCGCCGCCGCTCCCGATCCGTGGGAGGTCCACGCGCAGTGGTGGCAGGACGGCTTCACCGAGGGCGCCGACGCGGAGTACGAGGAGCAGATCCTCCCGATCGTCGAGGGCTACCTGCGCGGCTACGGCCGCGTGCTCGACGTCGGCACCG
>DATBAH010000145.1:0-2545 GCA_036271615.1 Gaiellaceae bacterium | reverse complement strand
TTGACCGAAGCGGCCGCGTTGCAGATGCACGTCCCGTCGGCGCCAAGCGTGACCGCGGCGAAGCCGTCCTTCTTGCCGGCGGGGATCGCGATCCGCGTCAGCAGCTCGCCGGGACCGACCGCCGTGAGGTAGACGCCGAGGAAGAACTCCTCCGCGGAGACCTCGCGCTCGCCGGTCGCGCCGGCGATCGTCATGCGCGCGCCGACCGCGACCATGAGGGGCGGCAGGTGGTTCGTCGGGTCGTTCGAGCAGACGTTGCCGCCGATGGTGCCCCGATTCCGCACCTGGACGTCGGCGATCGTCGCGCAGACCTCGCCGAGGATGGGACGCGCCTTCGCCTCCGCCGACGACATGAGCTCCGTGTACGTCGTCATCGCGCCGATCGTGAGCGTGCCGTCGCCGGCGAGATCGATCCCGCGCAGCTCCTCGAGCCCGTTCAGGTCGACGAGCATGTCCGGCGAGGCCGCGCGGGCCTTCATGACGTTGACCAGCGTCTGCCCGCCGGCCAGCGCGCGGGCGCCGTCGTTCGCCGCCAGCAGCTCCATGGCTTCGGCCACAGAGCCGGGTTTCGCGTACTCGACCTCGCGCAGCAGCATCGTTGCGATCCTATCCCGGTCGGCGCACCGGGCTACGCGTGAATGCGGGCGGTCGCCTCTCGAAGCGGTCCGCCGGCACGGCCGGCGCGCACGGCGAGGATCTCGGCGAGGATCGAGACGGCGGTCTCCTCCGGCGCGGCGGCGCCGAGATCGAGGCCGGCCGGCCCATGGACACGCTCGAGGTCCTCCTCGGGCACGCCGTCCTCGAGGAGCAGACCGCGTCGCCGTTCCTGGTTCCGGCGCGAGCCGAGCCAGCCGAGATAGAACGCCCCGGTCGCGAGCGCGCCGCGGACGAGAGGGAGGTCGAACTTGTCGTCGTGCGTCAGGACGACGACCGCGGTCGCCGCATCGGGCGTGACGTGCGCCAGCGCCTCGTCGGGCCAGAGAACGAGCAGCTCGTCGGCGCTCGGAATCCGCTCGGGGGTGGCAAAGCGCTGCCGCGCGTCCGCGACGATCGTCCGCCAACCGATCAGCCTTGCGGCAGCGCAGAGCGCCTCGGCGGTGTCGACGGCGCCGTAGACGAAGAGGCGCGGGGGTGGAACGCTGACCTCGGCGAAGACTGTCCGGCCCTCGTACTCGAACACATGGCTCCGGCTGCGGCGGCGAGCCGACTGCTCCAGGTCCGGATCGTGGAGCTTCTCGCCGACGCCGTCGCCCGCGACGACCGTGAGCTCGACGTCCGACTCCTCGCCCCGGTAGGGCTCGACGAACACGTCGATCTCGCCGCCGCACGGCAGCCCCACGCCGAAGGCCATCTCGTCGGTGATCCCGTAGGTGACGAGCCGCGGCTCGCCGCCGGCAAGCACGTCCTGCGCCGCGAGGATCACGTCGTTCTCGACGCACCCGTTCGAGACCGAACCCTCGATGCTCCCGTCCTCGCGGACGATGAGCTTCGAGCCGACAGGACGCGGAGCGGAGCTCCGGGTGGCCACGACCGTCGCGACGGCGGCCTGCTGCAGCGGCTCGTCCATACGCCTCAATCTAGCCGTGCCGAGCCTCGCTACCCGGCCGCGCGGAACACGTCCACCGAGGACATGCCAGGTGTCTGACACCCGGACGTGTCTCTCGAGGACGCGTCTCTTGTCGCCGCAGCGATGCTGCATTTCGCACGGCTGCGACGGATGCCCGTCACCGGACAGGTCCTCTGCGGACATGCCAGGTGTCTGACACCTAGACATGTCTCTTCTGGGCACCTCGTGGCTGTGGACGGCGAAGCTGCCGGTCAGCGGCCGAGATAGGCCTTGCGGAGATCCTCGTGCTCGCGCAGTTCGGCGGCCGGGCCCTCGAGCACGAGGCGGCCGGTCGAGAGGACGTACCCGCGGTCGGCGATCGAGAGGGAGACGTTCGCGTTCTGCTCGACGACGAGAATCGAGACGCCCGACTCGTGCACCTGCTGGATGATCTCGAAGTTCCGCTCGACGAGGATCGGCGCGAGACCCATCGACGGCTCGTCCATCAGCAGCAACTTCGGGCGAGCCATCAGCGCGCGCCCCATGGCGACCATCTGCTGCTCGCCGCCCGACATCGTGCCCGCCAGCTGCGAGCGCCGCTCGTGTAGGAGCGGGAAGAGGTCGTAGACGCGATCGAAGTCCTCCTTCGCCCCCTTGCCGTGGAGGTACGCGCCCATCTCGAGGTTGTCGAGCACCGTCATCGGCCCGAACAACCGCCGGTTCTCGGGAACGATCGCGATGCCCTTGCGGATCCGGTAGTTCGTCGGGCGAGAGGTGACGTCCTCGCCGCCGAAATACACGGTTCCGTTCCGCGGCTGCACGATCCCCAGCACTGTCTTCAGCGTCGTCGACTTGCCGGAGGCGTTGCCGCCGAGCAGGCACACGAGCTCGCCGGGGCCTACCTCGAGGCTCAGGCCCTGGAGGATGTGGATCTGCCCGTAGTACGTATCCACCGCGTCGAGCCGCAGCAGCGGCTCGGACGCCGCACCGTTCTCGTTA
>DATBAH010000144.1:0-2491 GCA_036271615.1 Gaiellaceae bacterium | reverse complement strand
GCGGCGACCGCCGCGTTGCAGGAGCTGCGCGACCTCGCGCGCGGCATCCACCCTCCGATCCTCGCCGACCGCGGCCTCGATGCGGCGATCCGCGCGCTCACGGCGCACGCCGGGGTGCCGGTCGCGGTCGACGTCGAGCTCGACGGGCGGCCACCCGAAGCGGTCGAGACCGCGGCGTACTTCGTCGCCGCCGAGGGCCTCGCCAACGCGCTCAAGCACGCGCAGGCGTCGCGGATCGACATCGACGCGCACGAGCGGGAGGACGCAATCGTCGTGCGCGTGCTCGACGACGGCCGCGGCGGCGCTGCCGAGGACGGCGGGGGACTCCACGGTCTGCGGCAGCGCGTCGAGGCGCTCGACGGGTCTCTGCGGATCGCCAGCCCCGAAGGCGGCCCGACGGTGATCGAGGCGGTGCTGCCGTGCGCGCGGTGATCGCGGAGGATCTCGCGCTCCTGCGAGACGGTCTGACGCGGCTGCTGCGCGACAACGAGATCGAGGTCGTCGCTGCGGTCGGGGACGGCGACGCGCTCGTGCACGCAGTCCTGCGCGAGCGTCCGGACATCGCGATCGTCGACATCCGCATGCCGCCGACCTTCCGCGACGAGGGGCTGCGCGCCGCTCTCACCCTGCGCGAGCGCGTGCCCGAGACCGCGATCCTCATCGTCTCGCAGTACGTCGAGGAGACGTACGCGCGTGAGCTGCTCGCCGACGGCCGCGGAGGCGTCGGCTATCTGCTCAAGGACCGCATCATGGACGTCGACGCCTTCGTCGAGGCCGTGCGACGGGTCGGGGAGGGCGGCACGGCTCTCGATCCGGAGGTCGTCGCGCATTTCGTCGGGCGGAAGGACCGCCTCGCCGCGCTGACGCCGCGCGAGAACGAGGTGCTCGCGCTGATGGCCGAGGGCCGCTCGAACGCGAGCATCGCGGAGGCTCTCGTCCTCACCGTCGGCGCCGTCGAGAAGCACGTCGCGTCGATCCTCCAGAAGCTGGGGCTGCCTCCGTCAGAGGAGACCCACCGTCGCGTGCTCGCGGTGCTCGCGTACCTCGACTCGGCGTCCTGACGACCCGCGTATGGTTGGCGCATGAAGCACGTCGTCGTACTCGGAGCCGGATTCGCCGGCCTGGAGCTGGCAACCCGGCTCTCCGACTCGCTCGCCGGCGAGGTTCGCGTCACGCTGATCGACCAGAACGACGCGTTCACGTTCGGCTTCTCGAAGCTCGACATCCTCTTCGGGCGCGCGAGTACGGAAGCTGTCCGGATCCCCTACCGCGAGCTGGCGAAGCCGGGCGTCGAGTTCCGCCAGGAGCGCATCACGGCGATCGATCCCGCGGCCCGGCACGTGACGACCGACGGAGGCTCGTACGACGCCGACGTCCTCGTCGTCGCGCTCGGCGCGGACTACGACCTCGCCGCGACGCCGGGCTTCGTGGACGGAGGACTCGAGTACTACTCGATAGCGGGAGCCGAGCGGATGCGAGACGCCCTGCCCGAGTTCGACGGCGGGACGATCCTGTTCGGCGTCCTCGGCCAGCCGTACAAGTGTCCGCCGGCGCCGTTCGAGGGCGCGTTCCTGCTGCACGACCAGCTCGTCGAGCGCGGGATCCGCCACCAGACGGAGATCCGTGTCATCGCGCCGATGGCCGCGCCGGTTCCGGTCACGCCCGAAGTCTCGCAGCGCTTCCTCGACGAGCTCGCGGCGCGCGGGATCGAGTACATGGCGAAGAACCGGGTCGTCGAGCTCGATCCGAGGGCGAAGGAGGCCCTGCTCGAGAGCGGCGAGCGGTTCCCCTACGACCTCTTCGTCGGCATCCCGATCCATCGCGTGCCGGCCGTGGTCGCCGAGTCGGGCCTGGCCGAGAACGGCTGGGTCGCGGTCGACCCCGACAACCTGATGACGCCGTTCCCGGACGTATACGCGGTGGGCGACTGCGTCGCTCTCCCGATGGCGAAGGCGGGCGTGTTTGCGGAGAACGCCGCCGGGGTCGCCGCCGACGACATCGTCGCGCGGCACCGCGGCGAGACGCTCGGGCGGCGGTACGAGGGCGAGGGCAACTGCTACCTCGAATTCGGCAGCGGGCGTGTCGCGAAGGTGGAGGCGAACTTCCTCGGCGGTCCGTCGCCGACGGCGACGGTCGTCGGCCCGTCGGAGGATCTCGCAGCCGAGAAGGCGGAGTTCGGCCGGAGCCGGCGGAAGCGCTGGTTCGGCATAGCTCCCCCGTAGCGGCGACGTTCATCATTCGTGTCATGGGCGCTCTTCCCGAGGGAACGGTCACGTTCCTCTTCACCGACATCGAGGGCTCGACGCGGCTGTTGCACGAGCTCGGCCCCGCCCGGTACGCCGACGCGCTCGCCGAGCATCGCCGGATCGTGCGCGAGGCGGCCGCCGCGCAGGGCGGAGTTGAGGTCGACACGCAGGGCGACGCGTTCTTCATCGCGTTCCCGACCGCCGGAGGAGCCGCCGCGGCCGCGCGGGTCGCGCGTGACGGGCTC
>DATBAH010000143.1:0-5009 GCA_036271615.1 Gaiellaceae bacterium | reverse complement strand
GCGCGCACCGCTCGAGGCGCTGATCGACGGCGGGCTCCAGGACCTCGAGCAGTCCACCTACGCGGATTTCGCCGACCTGCGCGGCTATTGCGAGAAGGTCGCCGGGGCCGTCGGACTTGCCTGCGTACCGGTCTACGGGTCCGACGACACGGAGCGCGCGATGACGCTGGGGATCGCGCTCCAGCTGATCAACATCATCCGCGACGTCGACGAGGACGGGCAGCTCGGTCGCGTCTACCTGCCGCAGGACGAGCTCGCCGCCTTCGAGGTCGAACAGCTCACTCCATCGCCGGAGTTCCGCGAGCTGATGGCCTTTCAGGCCGCGCGGGCGCGGACGTACCTCGCCGACGGCCTCCGCCTGCTCGACTCGCTCGACCGCCGCAGCTCTCTGTGCGTCGGCACGTTCGCGGGCCTCTACCGCGAGACGCTCGACCGGATCGAGGCGTCCGATTTCGACGTCTTCGGCGAGAAGACGCGCCTCTCGACTCCGCGTAAGCTCGCCGTCGTGGCGCGAGGCCTGCTGCCGTGAAAGTCGCGGTGGTCGGTGGAGGCCTGGCGGGCCTTTCCGCAGCGCTCGACCTCGCCGACGCAGGCCATGCGGTGACGGTGCTCGAGGCGCGTCCGACGCTCGGCGGCGCCGTGCAGACGCTGCCCGAGCGCGAGGGAGATCCCGACCCGCCGCCCGACAACGGGCAGCACATCGCGCTCGGCTGCTTCACCGAGTACCTGCGCTTTCTAGAACGCATCGGTCAAGGCCGCTCGATCCTCCGCACGCGGCTCGCGCTCCCGGTCCTCGACGAGGACGGTACGGCGGCGGCGATCGAGCCGAGCCTCCCTGCGCTGCTCGCCTACAAGCACCTGCCGCTGCGGGCGCGGCTCCGACTGCCGCTCACCACACTGAGACTGCGCTCCGCGCAGTCGCGCCCGCAGGAGACCTTCGGACAGCTGCTCAGACGCTATGGCGAGACAGACACCTCGATCGACTCCTTCTGGGACGTCTTCGTGCGACCCGCGCTCAATCTCCGCTGCGACGAGGTCGACGCCGAGGCGGGCCTCTTCACCGTCCGCACCGCGCTGCTCGGCCCGCGCACGAACAGCGACCTGATCCTCCCGACGCGGCCGCTCGGACGCATGCACGGCGACGCGGCGGGAGCCGCGCTCGCGGCCGCCGGAGCGACCGTCCACACCGACGCGCGCGTCGCCTCGCTCGACGAGCTCGACGCCGACGCGATCGTCGTCGCTCTGCCGCCGGCCGAAAGTGCACGCCTGCTCGGCGAGCCCGACCCGGCGCTCGAGGATTCGCCGATCGTCAGCGTCCACCTCTGGTTCGACCGGCCGCTGCTCGACCCGCCGCTCGCCGCGCTGCTCGGCTCGGACGCGCACTGGGTCTTCGACCGAGGCGCACTCACCGGGAGCCGGCCCGAGCGTGGCCAGTACCTCACCGTCGTCTCGAGCGGCGTGCCCGAGCTGCTCGAGGTTCGGGGACGCGAGCTCGTGGAGCGGATCGCGGGACAGCTGACGAAGCGGCTCGGCGAGGCAGAGCTCCTCTGGTCGCGCGTCAGCAGAGAGCCGTACGCGACGATCGCGCTCCGGCCGGGCGTCCACCGTCCCGGGGTCGAGACGTCGCAGCCGCACGTCGCTCGCGCGGGCGCCTGGACCGACACCGGCTGGCCCGCGACGATGGAGAGCGCGATCCGCAGCGGCCGCCTGGCGGTTCAGCACATCTTGAGCACCGCATCCGCAACGATTACGGCCTGAGATGGCAGTCACCGTAGAGCTGACCCAGCTGGACACCGCGATCGAGCGCGGCACGCAACGGCTGCTCGAGCTGCAGCGGCCCGACGGCATCTGGGTCGGCGAGCTCGAGTCCAACGTGACGATGACGGCGCAGCACCTCTTCTGGCACCACTACCTCGACCTCCGCACGCCCGAGCTCGACCGGCGGATCGCGAACGAGCTCCTCGCGCGGATGCGCGACGACGGGACGTGGTCGATCTGGTTCGACGGGCCGCCGGATCTCTCCACCACGATCGAGGCCTACGTCGCTTGCCGGCTCGCCGGCGTCGACCCCGGGCCGCGCACGCTCGCGTACATCCGGCGGGAGGGCGGGATTCCGAAGAGCCGGCTGTTCACGAAGTGCTTCATGGCGCTCCTCGGCCAGTGGCCCTGGCAGAAGATGGTGCCGATCCCGCCCGAGGTCGTCCTCCTGCCGCCGTCGTCGCCGTTCTCGATCTACAACTTCTCGTGCTGGGCGCGCCAGACGTTCGTAGCGCTCGCCGTCGCGCAGTCGCAGCGCCCAGTGCGGCCGACCGACGTCGACCTCCGCGCCATCGGCGCGATCCCGGGACGGACACGCTGGCCTCACCGCGGGTCTCCGCTTCGCCGGCGGGCGTTGACCGTCGCCGAGCGCTGGATCCGGGAGCGGCAGGAGGCGGACGGCTCGTGGGGCGGGATCCAGCCGCCGTGGGTCTGGGGGATCATCGCGCTCGCGGCGCTAGGCCACGGACTCGACGACCCGACGCTCGGCAAGGCCGTCGAGGGCTGGCAGGGCTTCATGGTCTCAGACGGCGAGCGGCTGCGGCCGGAGGCGTGCCAGTCGCCGATCTGGGACACCGCGCTCGCCGCGCTCGCCCTCCGCGCGTGCGGTGTTTCCTCCGACCACGAGGCGCTGCGCAGGGCCGGTGACTACCTCCTGCGCGAGGAGGTGACCGTCAGGGGAGACTGGTCGATCCGCAACCCGGACGTCGCCCCCGGCGGGTGGGCCTTCGAGTTCGAGAACGACCTCTATCCCGACGTCGACGACACCGCCGTCGTCGCGCTCACGCTGCACGAGCTCGGTCGCGGCGAGGACGCGATCGCGCGCGGAGTCGAGTGGCTCGTCGGGATGCAGTCGCGCGACGGCGGCTGGGGTTCCTTCGACGTCGACAACCGGGCGATGTGGCTCTACAAGGTTCCCTTCTGCGACTTCGGCAAGGTGACCGACGAGCCGAGCGCCGACGTCACCGCGCACTCGCTCGAGACCCTCGGGACGCTGGCGACCCACCGCGGCTCGGCGGAGCGCGGGCTCGAGTGGCTCCTCTCCGAGCAGGAGGAGGACGGCTCGTGGTTCGGCCGTTGGGGCGTCAACCACATCTACGGCACGGGCGCCGCGCTGCCGGGGCTCGAAGCCGGCGGCATCCCTCACGACCATCCCTCGATGCGCCGGGCCGTCGCCTGGCTCGACTCCGTCCAGCAGGAGAACGGCGGCTTCGGGGAGGACATCCGGTCGTACGCCGATCCCGCGTGGCGTGGCCGGGCCGAGTTCACGACGCCGTCGCAGACCGCCTGGGCGCTCCTTGCGTACGTGGCCGCAGGAAACGCTGAAGATCTGGCCGGCCGCCGGGCGGCAGACTATCTCTGTGCCGCGCAGGGCGCGGACGGCGACTGGCATGAGGAGCACTTCACCGGCACGGGATTCCCGCTCGACTTCATGATTCGGTATCACCTGTACCGCATCACGTTTCCGCTTCTGGCACTCGGACGCATGAGAGAAAGGTTGGCTGGATGAAGTTCCCGCTCGCGTCGACGGTCTCGATCGGCAAGTACGTCGCAACGCAGCAGCGCAAGGGCGAGCGCTATCCGCTCGTGCTCATGCTCGAGCCGACGCTCGCCTGCAACATCGCGTGCATCGGCTGCGGGAAGATTCGCGAGTACGAGTCGAACCGTGCGCGCCTCTCGGTCGAGGAATGCGTCGACGCCGCCGTTCAGTGCCCGGCTCCCGTCGTCTCGATCTGCGGCGGCGAGCCGCTCGTCTACAAGGGGATCGAAGAGGTCGTGCCGCAGGTGCTCGAGCTCGGCAAGACGATCGAGCTCTGCACGAACGCGTTGCGCCTCGAGCAGTGCCTCGACTGGTTCGAGCCGTCGAACCACCTGACCTTCGTCATCCACCTCGACGGGATGCGCGAGATCCACGACTACGTCTGCGACTACCCCGGGCTCTGGGACATCGCGATCGACGCGATCAAGATGGCGCGTGACCGTGGCTTCCGCGTCACGACGAACACGACGATCTTCAAGGAGACCGAGGTCGGCGACGTGATCGAGATGATGCGCTACCTCACCGACGATGTAGGCATCGACGGGATGCTCGTGGCGCCTGGCTACCAGTACTCGCAGATCGACCCCGCGCTGACGATGACCCGCGACGAGCACGAGGAGAAGTTCCGGGCGATCCGCGCCGCGACGAAGAAGCACGGCTACCGCTGGATCGCGACGCCGATCTACCAGGACTTCCTCACGGGCGAGCGCGAGCTCACCTGCGCGCCCTGGGGCTCGATCACGCGCAACCCGTACGGCTGGAAGGGCCCGTGCTACCTCCTCACCGATGGGATCTTCCCGACGTACGAGGCGCTGCTCGAGGGGATGGACTGGGAGGCTTACGGGCCGGGCAACGACCCGCGCTGCGAGCATTGCGGCATCCACTGCGGGTTCGAGCCGTCGGCGGCGTACGAGGCCTCGCAGAGCCTGAAGGAGACCGTGCGGAGCTTGGCGTGGACGCTGACGGGCTGACATTCGCCTGCGCGACGAGCGCCGAGGAGCGCGTCGCGCGCCGGCTCGGCCTGAACGCGGTGCGCGTAGGCGTCTGCGTCGCGAACGGCGTCCCCGAAGGACGTCTCGTCTCGTTCGGGCTTGCGGGCTCGCTCGGCGAGCTAGGCGTCGGCGACGTACTCGACGCGACGCGCGTGGTCGACGAGACCGGCACCACAATCTGGGAGGGGCCGGGGCTCGGCGTCCACGGCGCCCGCGCCGGAGTCGTCCTCGGCGGCGACGCTCTCGTCCACGATCCGGAGGAGCGCGCGCGCCTGCGCGGCGTGAGCGGCGCAGACGCCGTCGACATGGAGAGCGGCGTCCTCGCGCGCAGCGGCCGGCTCGCCGGTGTCGTGCGGGCGATCTCGGACGATGCGGGCAGCACGGTCGAGGGAGTCGACGGGACCGTGCACGCCGACGGCCGCACGAACGTCGCCGGCCTT
>DATBAH010000142.1:0-5886 GCA_036271615.1 Gaiellaceae bacterium | reverse complement strand
AGACAGTCGCCACGAGCTGCGACCAGTTCGAGGCGCCCGAGTAGCGCACCCTGACGAAGCCGGCGCCGAACGTCTCGTGCGGCCCTCCGGTCAGGCGCGCCGAGCGCGTCGCGAAGGCGCCGCCGCCGGAGAGCTTCGTCGTTCCCGGAAGGTTGACGCTCGCCTTGCGGCTCGGCGGCAGTCCCTTGAACAGGGTCGTCGTCCCGTCCCACGGGTCGTGGGCGAGCTCGACACCGGCGCCGAGCGACGGGCCGCCGGCGAGGTAGTGGGCGAACCACAAGGTGGCCTCCGTCACGTAGCCCTTCTGCTCGGCCGCCGGGTTCTTGGCCGGGTCGTGGCCGAGATCGCCGAGATAGAGGCGCTTCGGTCCGGCGAGCAGCTTCCAAGCCGCAAGCGCCTGGTCCATGTCGAACAGGAAGTCGTGCCGTCCCTGGAGGAGGAGTGTCGGCACAGTGAGCGCGTGCAGGTGCGGCCGCGAGGAGCGAGCCGCTTCCGAGCTCGTGACCGCCGACGTGACCTTGCCCTGCGCCAACGACTGCGCGGTCTGGAGCAGGGCCGGATCCCAGCGCGAAACCGGCACGACCTGCGAGAGCATCCCTACCGCCCCGGACTTCGGCACGCCGTTCGGATTGAGCGCGGAGCCGAGATTCGTCCACGTGGTCGCCGGCACGATCGCCTTGAACGGGACGCCGGCGGCCGCAGCGTTCCAGACCTCGCCGCCGCCGAGCGAGACCCCGAAGGCGCCGATCTGCGTGTTCGAGACGTCGCTCCGGCCGGCGAACCAGGAGAAGAGGTCCCGGGCGTCCTGCACTTCCTTCGGGCCGTCGAGCCCGAACTTGCCCCCTGACCCGCCCGTGCCGCGGGCGTCGCAGGCGAGCGATGCCAAGCCGAACTGCGCTATCGCCGTGCCGATCGGCTCCATGCCTGCGTGCGACCCCCCGAGCCCGTGAAAGAGGATGACGCCGGGCCATCCGCCGGCCGGAGCGGTGCCGCCCGGGACGAGGTAGGCGCACGAGAGCGGCGTCGAGTCGGACGCGGCGATCGTGACCGCCTTCCAGCCGGCACCCTCGGCGCCGGCGCGGCCGGAGAGCGCCGCGGCTCCGGCGCATCCGAGGGCCGCAACGACCAGGGCGAGGACGATGCGGACCCGACCCACGAGAGCGAACGCTATCGCCCATTTACGATGCGTCGCAATGGATCCGCGTCCCGTAGGCGTCTTCGACTCCGGAGTCGGAGGGCTGACCGTCCTCCACGAGTGCCTCGTGACCATGCCGAACGAGGACTTCGTCTATCTCGGCGACCATGCGCGCCTCCCGTACGGGCCGCGGCCGCTCGAGGAGATCCGGCGCTTCGCGCGCGAGATCGGCGCCTATCTCTCGCAGCAGGACGTGAAGCTCATCCTCGTCGCCTGCAACGCCGCGACCTCGGCCGCGCTGCCACGGCTGCAGGAGGAACTGGCCGTGCCGGTGGTGGGCGTCATCACGCCCGAGGCGCACGCCGCCGTACAGGCGACCCGGAACCGGCGCGTCGGGCTGCTCGCCACGGCGGCGACCGTGGAGGCGGGGCGCTACGCGGCGCTCGTCCATGCGCTCGACGCCGGCGTCTCCCTCGACCAGGTCGCCTGTCCGGAGCTCGTGCCGCTGATCGAGGGCGACGATCCGTACGGCGAGGAGACGGAGCGTGCCGTGCGCGAGTACGCCGCGCCGCTGCAGGCCGAGGGGGTCGACACCGTGATCCTGGGCTGCACGCACTACCCGCTGATCCGCAAGATCTTCGAGCGCGTCTTCGGCCGCGACGTGACCCTCGTCTTCTCGGCGGAGGAGACGGCGCGCGAGGTCGCCGAGACGCTCGCGCGCAAGGGCGTCGAGAACGAGCACGGCCGCGTGGGCACGTACCGCTTCCTCACGACCGGCGACCCGGAGGCGTTCCGGGAGCTCGGCAACCGCTTCCTGCAGCTGCCCGTGCGCGAGGTCGAGCACGTGACTGTCGCGACGCTCGAGGAGGCTGCGGCATGAGCTCGCGCGACGGAGGCAGGAGGCCCGATCAGCTGCGCGCGATCTCCTTCGAGCCGGACTACCTCGAGAACCCGCACGGCTCGGTCGTGATCACGCAGGGCCGGACCAAGGTGCTGTGCACGGCGATGGTCGAGGAGGAGGTGCCCCGTTGGCTCCGCAACCAGGGGCGGGGCTGGATCACCGCCGAGTACTCCCTCCTGCCGGCGTCGACCGGCGACCGCGTCCAGCGGGAGGCGGCGCGGGGCAAGCAGCAGGGACGCACGATCGAGATCCAGCGGCTGATCGGCCGCGCCATCCGTGCGGTCGCCGACTTCGAGGCGCTCGGCGAGCGGACGCTGTGGCTCGACTGCGACGTCCTCCAGGCCGACGGCGGCACGCGGTGCGCCGCGATCTGCGGTGCGTACGTCGCCGCGATGCGCGCGCTCGACCGCTTCGGCCTCTCGCGGACCTTCCGCGACTCCGTCGGCGCGGTCTCGGTCGGCGTGGTCGAGGGCGTGCCGCTCCTCGATCTCGACTACTCCGAGGACTCGAGCGCCGACACCGACATGAACGTCGTGATGACCGGGGACGGACGCCTCGTCGAGGTGCAGGCGACAGCCGAGCGCGACCCGTTCGCGCGTGAGACGCTGGACGAGCTGCTCGAGCTGGCCGCCTCGGGCATCGGGGAGATCGCAGCGCTCCAGGCGGAAGCGGTCGCGGTTGAGCACCCCTAGCGACCTCGCTCTGGCGGCCGTCCTCTGCTCGCGCAACCCGCACAAGGCGCGCGAGCTGCAGGCGCTGCTTCCCGGCTGGACGCTCGCGCCCCTCGACCGGGACGACTACCCGCCCGAGACCGGCGTGACCTATTACGACAACGCAGCGAGCAAGGCGCGCTACGGGCGCGAGCACGCAGACGGCTGGGTGCTGGCGGAGGACTCGGGACTCTCGGTGGACGCGCTCGGCGGGCGTCCCGGCGTCTACTCCGCGCGCTACGCGCCGGAGGGAGCGCCCGCGATCGCGAAGCTCCTCGGCGAGCTCGAGGGAGCGGCTGACCGCCGCGCGCACTACGTCTCGGAGGTCGTCCTGATCGCGCCGGACGGCTACGAGCTTCGCGGAACGGGAGCCCTCCTGGGTCGGATCGCGAGCGAGCCCCGCGGGAGCGAGGGCTTCGGCTACGACCCGATCTTCGTCCCGAACGGCGAGGAGCGGACGGTCGCCGAGCTCGGCGACGCGTGGAAGGCGGAGCACTCACACCGCGCCCGCGCCGCGCAGGCGTTGCTCGTCGCTCTCGCCGAGTCCTAGCTCCCGGTCGCCGCACGAGGCTCCTCAGGCCCCGTCATAGCCCGGGCCATCTTCTCGCGGTGCCGCTCCCGCCACCACCAGTTGATCTCGCCGCCGAAGACGATCACGTTCGCCATCACGTAGAGCCAGAGGAGGAGGATCGCCGGCCCGCCGAGCGTCCGCAGCGTCACGTTGACGTCGGCGAGGCGTACGAAGATCGGCAGCGCCTGGAACGACACCTCCAGCACGAGCGCCCCGGCGACCGCGCCCGGCAACGCCTCCCGGAAGGTCACCGTCGTGTTCGGCAGCCAGTAGTAGACGGCGAGCAGGAACACGAACACGCCGAGCAGCGACGCACCGATCGACAGGCTGTAGGCCAGGGCGGAGCTGTCGGCGTACCCGCCGAGGTGATGCTTGAGCACGGTGAATCCGAGTGCTCCGACGACGAGGCTCACGAAGAGGGTCACGAGGATGCTCGCCGCGAGGATGGCCGCCAGGATCTTCCCGTGGAAGAAGCGGCGGTTCGGCAGCCCGTAGACGATGTTGAGCGCCGACTCGAGCGCGCTGAAGAACGAGAGCGACGACCACGCGAGGCCGACCGCGCCGATGATGCCGAGGGCTGCGGCGTTGTCCTGCACCCGCCGCACGAGCTTGATGATGCTGTCGAGCGACGTCCCCGGGAACGCGTGCTTCAGCTCGCGGATGAAGAAGGTCGACGCCTCGGCGCGGTGGGCGAGGCCGAACAGCGAGAGCGCCAGGAAGACGAGCGGCACGAACGAGAGGAGCGCGAAGTACGCGACCATCGCCGCCAGGTGGGTGCCGCGGTCGGCGAAGAACTTGTGCACGAGCTGCCGGCGCCGAATCGTCACACCTGAATCCTCGCTGATAGCCTCGACGGCAATGGAGGCGGCGCGGGCTCTCGCGGATCTCGTCGAGATCTCGCCGCAGATCGAGGCGGCCGCGGTCGTGGGCGGCGAGGGGGAACTGGCAGGCTCGGTGGGCGTGCCGGAGGCTCGGGCGGACGTCCTCGCCCGGTCCGTGCGGGAGCTGCTCGAGGGCGCTGCCGCGTTCCGCAGCGACGAGGGCCGCGTCACCCAGCTCCACGCTGAGCTCGCGGACGGAGACCTGTTCGCGGTGACCGGCGCGGACGAGCGGTCGATCGTCGCCGTCACGGGCGGGCGCGTCCCGCCCGGTCTCGTCTTCTATGACCTCAAGCGCTGCCTCGCCGCGCTCAGCGCTGGAAGCACCGGCGGCGAAGCCGCGGGTGCTGAAGGCGGCCCCGGCCGATGAGACGTAGGTTGATCGCGCTCGCCGGCTTCGCGACCGGCGCGCTCGCGGGCACGGCCGCGTACCGGCGCTGGTCAGGCGGGACGAGCGAGCGGCTCGAGCTCTACTTCGACGACGGCTCGTTCGTCACGCTCGCGGACGGATCGGCGGAGGCCGAGAGGCTACTGCCGCTCGCGCACCAGGTCCTGATTGCGGCGCGGCCCGCATGAACGACACGGACCTTCGCGAGGCGCTCGTGGCGGCCGCGTATCTCGAGGGCGACTTCGTGCTGCGCTCAGGCAAGCGCTCCCGCTACTACCTCGACAAGTTCCGCTTCGAGACGCGGCCGGACCTCCTCGGCGCGCTCGGAGACCGGATTGCTGCCGCCGTCACCGAGCACGAGCCGGAGGCCGCTCGCCTCGCGGCGCCGGTGCTCGGCGCCGTGCCACTCGCCGCGGCCGCCTCGCTTGCCGGCGGCCTGCCATTCGTGATCGTCCGCGACGAGGCGAAGTCCTACGGCACGGCGAACCGGCTCGAGGGCGCCCACGAGGAAGGGGAGCTCGTGTGCCTCGTCGAGGACATCGTCACGTCCGGCGGGGCGCTCGTCGAGTCGATCTCGGCGGTCCGTGAGGCCGGTCTCGTCGTCCGCACGGCCGTCTGCGTGATCGATCGCGAGGAGGGTGGAGCCGACGCTCTCGCGCGCCATGCCGTGCGCCTGCGGCCCCTTTTCAGAGCAGGAGAGCTGCTGCGGAGCGAGAAAACCCCCGCAAAACCGCATGGTTGAGCCGCAAACATGGAGTTGGTAGGGTCGTTCAGGCCCAGCAAGCGATCTACGACTGGAGGAGAAGAGTGACGAAGCAGGAGTTCGTATCCGAGGTCGCCCGCCGCGCGCAGCTGTCCAACCGCGACGCAGGCAAGGCTGTCGACGCGTTCCTCGACGCCATCACGGACACGCTGAAGGGCAGAGGCGAGGTCACGTTCACAGGATTCGGAAAGTTCTCGACGGCGAATCGCGCGGCCAGGACGGGGGTCAATCCGCGCAACCCGACCGAGAAAGTGCACATCCCCGCGGCGACCGTCCCGAAGTTCTCGGCGGGCAGCGGTCTCAAGACGGCAGTCAAGACCGGGGGATCGTCCTTCTAAGGGACAACCCAAGTCTCCTCCGAGGACCAAGAGGCCGCCTACGGGCGGCCTCTCCATTTCGGGACTCCTCGTCCCAACCGCCTCGTATCCTGAGAGGCATGAGCGGGGCGGCTCATTTCGGGGATCGGCTCGCTGCCGCTGTCGAGCGCAAGGGCGCGCCGCTCTGCGTCGGGCTCGATCCGATGCTCGAGCGGCTGCCGGC
>DATBAH010000141.1:0-7258 GCA_036271615.1 Gaiellaceae bacterium | reverse complement strand
GCCGGCGGTGGACTACGCGGCGGCTCGCCACGGCTGCCGCCTTCGTCGCGGCGGCGATCGCCGGCCTCGCGGTGGCCGTCGCACTGAGCACCGGCGGCGGACAGGCGTCGCCGCCGGCCTCGACGCAGCACGGGGTCAAGCCGCCGGACGCCGGAACCAATGCCGCCGAGCAGGCGCGGAACCTCGCGGCTTGGCTCCAAACCCACAGCGGCTGACACCCACTCGGGCAGAATCCCAGGGATGGGCAACGCGTTGATCGCATATCTCGCGGCTGCCGCAATGGCCGCGTCCCATGCCGCCGCCCCCGCAAAGGGCACGACTGCCGCGCTCGCCGCGAGGCCCCTGCACTCGAGCGTCGTCCTCCGTGCGAGCCCGGGCGGGCGACCGCTGGTGCGCGTCGGGCCGCGCGGCCCGCTCGGCGGCCCGCTGGTGCTGGGCGTCGTCGCCGTCCGCAGCCGCTGGGTGGAGGTGACGGCCGAGGCGCTGCCGAACGGCCACCACGGCTGGGCCGAGTTCGGTCGCGACGTGACCGTGCAGCCGATCCGGTGGACCCTCCGCGCCTCGCTCTCCCGGCGGGAGCTGTACGTCTTGCGGGACGGCCGGCTGATACGAACGATCCCGGTCGGGATCGGTGCTCCCGACTCGCCGACCCCCACGGGCCGCTTCGCCGTCGCCGAGAAGCTCACCGGCCCATTCGGCCCTGCCTTCGGCTGCTGCATCCTCGCTCTGACCGCGCGGCAGCCGCATCTGCCACCGGGCTGGAACACGCGCATCACGTACTACGTCGCGATCCATGCCGGCTCCGGACAGGGCTCGGCCGTCTCGGCCGGCTGCCTGCACGCGACCGAGGCGGACGTCCGCTATCTCATGCGGACCGTTCCCCTTGGGACTGCGGTGCAGATCCTGAGATGATCGGCGTGCGATGAGCGCTGCGCTCGAGCTGCACGAGCACCCGGAAGAGGAGGATCTTCCCGCCTGGAGCCTGCCGGCGGAGGCCGTCGACCGGATCCGCGTACCGGTCACGCTGCCCGAGCAGGTGACGCGGGAGTGGGCGTGGGGCGGCTCGACCGGCGCCGGCGTCCGGGTCTGCATCCTCGACAGTGGAATCGAGCTCGATCATCCGCTCGTCGGTCGCGTCGACCGCTCGGTGGCGGTTCTGCGGGACGAAGACGGCAAGTTACAGGTGCTCGACGACGCGGAGGGCGACCTCTGCGGACATGGAACGGCCTGTGCGGGCGTCGTGCGCGCGCTCGCGCCCGACGTCGAGCTGACGAGCGTTCGCGTCCTCGGCGCCGGGTACAAGGGCGGCGGCGAGATCCTGCTGCGCGGGCTCGAGTGGGCGATCGAGCAGGAGTTCCAGGTCGTGAACATGAGTCTTTCGACGACCCGGACGAAGTACGTCGAGCGGCTCCACGAGCTGGCCGACCGTGCGTACTTCAAGCGCGTCGTGCTCGTCGCCTCGGCTCACAACATGCCGGTCGAGAGCTTCCCATGGCGCTTTGCGAGCGTCATCTCCGTCGGTAGCCACGAGGAGGCCGACCCGCTGACCTTCTTCTACAACCCGACGCCCCCGGTGGAGTTCTTCGGGCGCGGCCTCGATCTCGACGTTGCGTGGCTCGGCGGCGGCACGCTCCGCTGCACGGGCAACAGCTTCGCCACCCCGCACATCGCCGGCATCTGTGCGCTCATCGTCGGCAAGCACTCGGATCTGACGCCGTTCCAGCTCAAGAGCGTCTTGCACCAGACGGCCTCGAATGCAAAGGGGGCCGCCGCATGAGCGATCTCGATGCCGCCGTCGCCGCCGGGGTGCTCGGGGCGGACGAGGCGCACCGGGCGCTCCTGCAGGCGACCGTCGAGGTGGCGCGCGCGATCTTCGGCGCCAAGGCTGCCTCCGTCTTCCTGCTCGACGAGGAAGCCGACGAGCTCGTCTTCGAGGCGGTCGCCGGCGAGGGGGAGGGTGAGCTGATCGGGATGCGCTTCCCCGCGGGCACGGGCATCGCGGGCTGGGTGCTCACGACACGCCAGCCGTTGATCGTCGACGACCTGAGCGCCGACACGCGCTGGTCGCGCTCGGCTGCCGAGTCGACCGGCTACGTGCCGAAGAGCATGATGGCCGTTCCGCTACTGGTCGAGGAGCGGGCGCTCGGGGTGCTCAACGTGCTCGACCGGCCGGAGGAGTCGCGGGTCAAGCTGAGGGAAGTCGACCTGCTCGGCCTGTTCGCGAACCAGGCGGCGATCGCGCTCGATCTGCTGCAGCGGGCCCGCCGGGCGCGAGAGGCCCTCGCCGCCGAGGGCCGCCTCGCGCCGCTGGCACGCGTCGCCGCGCGCCTCGAAGAGGACGACCGTGACACCGCCTTCGAGCTCCTCCAGGCGCTCGATCGCCTGCTGGCGGAGAGCGAGTGAACTGACGCTTTCGCTCGTGGTTCAAGCGTTCCGAGTCTCACGGCGCCAAGGCGGCGGCGTAACGCTGCGTTACGCCGCCGCGGACCAGCGGGCGAGCACGCGGAGCCTGCTCGCCCGCGACGCCACCAGGCTCTCAGCCGACGCGGCCCAATGTGCCCGACTGCGCGGAGTTCGGTATCTCCCGGGCGAAGAGCGCAGCTCTTCGCCCGGCTACCCGGCGAGTGCCCCGGCAGGGAGCCGGGAGATGACGATGTTCTCGGCGGCCGCCAGCGTGGGCTCGTGCCCTGTCACGGCGGCGATGAAGTCGTCTCGTTCGACCGCGTAGATCCGGAGCGGCTCGACGGCTCGCACCGTTGCCGTCCGCGGGACGTCGCGGAGGAGGGCGATCTCGCCGAAGCCCTCGCCCGGCCCGAGCTCCCGGGTCGTGCCGTCGTCGAGCTCCACCGCTGCCTTTCCGGTGGCTATGGCGTAGAAGTGGCGGCCCGCCTCGCCGCGGGAGACGACGACCTGGCCCGGCGCGACCGACACCAACGTCGCGCCGTCCGCCAGACGCTCGAGCACCGGCTCGGGCAGCAGCTCGAAAATCTCGATCTTCCGCAGCAGCTCGAGCGGCTCCTCGGCGATCACGGCCTCGTCGTCGATGCGGCGCAGGCTGGGCCAGAGGCCGACGAGCAGCACGGGTAGCACCGACCCCGCCGCGATCAATGCTCCTCGCGCGCCGAGCCAGTCGACGATTGCCGGTGTGACGAGGGAGCCGATCGCCAACCCGGCCATGAGGAGACTCTCCTGGACGGCGAACACGCGGCCCATGACCTCGTTCTCGGCCGAGCGTTGCAACAAGGTCACGCTGTTGACCTGGACGAAGATCGCGCCGGCGCCGAGGGCGCCGACCAGGATGAGGGCCGGGGGGAGGGAGGACACTGCCGCGCAGAGCGCGAGCGGCACGGCCGAGAGCAGGAGCCCGATCGCGAATCCTCCGGCCAGGCGGCGACGGGTAGCGACCACCGCAACCATGACCGCGCCGAGGATGCTGCCGATGCCGATGGCTGTGTTGAGCCAGCCCAGGCTGGCGTTGCCGCCGTGCAGGAGCTGCAGCGCGAGCACGACGAGCAGCACCTCGATCGCTCCGTCGATGAGCGCCTGCGCGGAGCTGAGCCCGACCACGACGCGCAGAGCAGGTTTGTGGAGCACGGCCGTGAATCCGGCTGTCAGCTCGGTCATGAAATGCGGCCGCTCCAGCGGCTTTGGCGGCTGGTCGCGCGGCACCCGGAGGACGAACGCGACCGACCAGAGCGTGAGCGCACCCGTGAGCGCGAACACCGCTGCCGGACCGCTCAACGCGAGGAGGACGCCTCCGAGAGCGGGTCCGGCGAACATCCCGACGCTCGAGATCGTGTTGCCGACGACGTTCGCCGCGGTCAGCTCGTCGGGAGAGTTCACGAGGGACGGCAGCAACGCAGCCTGCGCGGGGCCGTAGGCCACTGCGGCAATGGTCGAAGCGACCGCGAGGACGTAGATGGCATAGGCGTTGCCGCCCGTGCTCGCGACCGCGGTCATCCCGGCCAGGATCGCGCAGCGCAGGAGATCCGAGGTGAGCATCACTCTCCGTCGGGACCAGCGATCGGCGAGGACGCCGAGCCACGGGCCTGCGAGCGCTGCGAGCACGAACCGTGCGAAGAAGAGCAAGCCGACCGCCCGCGCCCCGCCGGCGTGGTACGCGTAGACCGGAAGCGCTACCCCGTACGCCCAGATCCCGAGCGTCGAGCCGCCCCCCGCGATCTGGACGTCGCGCACGGAAGGGTTGGCGAAGACCCTCCTGAATGCCTGCAGCGAAGCGGCAAAGCGGCCCACGCGACGCAGGATCGCAGGCGTAGTTGCGAATTTGAAGGGCCGGTGGGAAGATTCGTCCTCTTAGTCGCGTCTAGAGAGTTGACAGCGCCGAACCGAGGCGCAACAGCTTCTAAAAGGAGGAGCAATGTCCGAGGAGCAGCGCAAGGACGAGGAGACCGAGGTCGAGGGTCATACCACGCGCTACGGCGCGAACGACGAGTCGACCGACGACGAGGTCGAGGGTCATACGACCAGGTACGGAGCGAACGACGAGCCCGGCGACGGCGACAACGAGGTCGAGGGCCACGTCCATCGCGGAGCCTGAGGCAGATCGGCACCGACTTTGAGGGCCCGGCTCATGCCGGGCCCTTTCGCCTTCCGGAGGGAGACGGAAGATCTCGGCTGCACCGCGCGTCTAGGAAGTGAGAGCGCGTGAAACGGAGACTGGAGCGAGAAATGCCGGAAGAGCAGAAGCGCCACGACGAGACCGACGTCGAGAGCCACGTCCACCGGCACGGCGAGAACGACGAGTCGGCCGATGAGGGCGACACGGAGGTCGAAGCGCACATACAGCACGTTCCGAACGTGCGGATGGATTCCCCCAGCAACACCTAGCAGCAAGCAACACCTAGCACGATCGACCTGACCCGTCACGTGAGAAGGCCCGGCACCGCCGGGCCTTCTTGCGTCCCGCGGCTCCTACACCGACTTTGCGGCCGCTTCCGCGGCGGCGACGAGGCGATCGGCCTCCTCCACCCGCACATCGCCGGGGAGCGTCGTGAGGTTCGTCGCCACGAGCTCTCGCGCTCCCCGCGCCACGCCGGCCGCCAAAGCAGCCGCAGCCGCGACGTCCGCGTGGACGCGCAGCTCGACCCGCGAGCCGGCCGAGGCGCAGAGCGCGGTCAGATCGGCGGCGAGGCGGGCGAGCGCAAGCGGCGGCTCGGCTGCCGCGGCGGTGACGCGCCCGAGCGCCCAGTCTCTCTGCTCCGGCCTTGCGGTCTCGTCGGCGGCCGCCCGCGCCTCGAGCGCCTGCCTGTACGCCTCCGCGTCCTCGTCGGCGAGCCGTACCGCGCGCTCGCGCAGCGCCTCGGCCTGTGCGGCGACTCCGGCGGCGTCGGCCCAGCTCTCCGGCGACAGCCGTGCGGCCATCTGCACGACGGCTGCTGCGGCCGCGAGCGCTACGGCGAGCGCCGAGCCGGCGCCCGGAACCTCGCGCGGCGCGGCCAGCTCCTCGAGCAGCGCGGGGAGGGAGAGGCCGGTGAGCACTGCCGCAGTGTCTCAACCGGCGACGTACCGCGCGTATCAGACCGCCTCGAGGAGCCGGCGCAGCCGGGAGACGATGAACGGCGACGGGTCGTAACCGGCGGCGGCAATCGCACGCTCGAGGTCGGCCCGGAGCTGGAGCCGGAAGGCGGCGTCCTGCTCGGCACGCGCGACGAGCTCGTCGAGCACCGCCCGCGCAGCCGGCAGCTCCTGTGCTGCGCGCACCCAGCCTTCGGGTGCAGGAGGCAGGAGTCGTAGCAGCCGGCCGATCCGTTCCTCGTCGAATTCGTTCATCTCAATCTTCATGACGGGCGAGAGGCCCGACTCCTTCCATCGAGTTCGGCACGAACCTTTTCGAGGCAGCGAGAGATGCGGCTCGCGATCGTGCCCGCAGGGATGTCGAGCACGTCGCCGATCGCGCGGTAGCTCTCGTCGCGACAGAAGAAGCGATCGAGGATCTCACGGCACGGGTCGCCGACCTTGTCGAGCGCGGCACGGACGGTCATCGCGTCGTCGAGCGTCGCCAGTACGTCGTCCGCCTCCTGCTCGTCCAACTCCGGCTCGGAGGGGTTGTCGCGGGCGTTCAGGCGCAGCCGGTCGATGGAGAGCCGCCGCGTGAGCTGCGCCAGCCACGGGCGGACGGCGTCGTCGTTTCGCAGCTCCCCCAGCCGTTCGAAGGCCCGGGAGAAGACCTCCTGGAAGACGTCTTCGGCGTCGGGCTGCGGCAGGCGGAAGCCGCGGCCGCAGATGGCATAGACGTAGCGGGAAAAGCGCTCAACGAACTCGTTCCAGGCGTCGGGGTCGCCGTCGCGGCAACGCGAGACGAGCTGGGCATCGGTCTGCTCCACGGCCACGGACGGGACGATACGACTTCGTAACGTTTCAGTCGAGAATGCGGTCGAGCGCCGCGACGAGGAGCTCCGCGTGTTCATCTGTGAACACGAGCGGCGGCCGGATCTTGAGCACGTCGCCCGCTGCTCCCGTGCGCCCGACGAGGATTCCCCGCTCACGCAGCTCCTCCACCACGCGCTCCGCGAGCGTTTCGCTCGAGAGCTGGACGCCCGCAAGGAGCCCGCTGCCGCGCACCTCGACGACGTCCGCCTTGCCGACGCTCTCGATTGCTACCCGGAGGCGCTCCCCGACGCCGGCGGCCCGCTCGGGCAGCCGCTCGTCCTCGAGAACGTCGAGCACGGCAAGCGCGGCGCTCGCCGCCACCGGGTTGCCGCCGAAGGTGGAGAACGTCCGGCCCGCGTATGGAAACCGCTCGGCGAGCTCGCGCCGCGTCACGACCGCGGCGACGGGGTAGCCGTTGCCCATCGGCTTGCCGAGCGTCACGACGTCGGGGGCGATGCCGTGTCGACCGAACGACCAGAGCTCGGGTCCGAGCCGGCCGTATCCGGCCTGTACCTCGTCTGCGATATAGAGCCCGCCGGCGGCATGCGTTCGCTCGACGAGCAGACGCAGCTCCGCCGAAGGCGGCGTGTAGATCCCGTCGCTTATGAGCGCGCCGTCCAGAAACGTCGCGGCGAGGTCTCCGTCCAGCTGCTCGAGTGCGGCGTCCAGGGCGCGGGCCAGGTCGGCCCCGCTTCCGGGCGGCGGGATCCGGGCGACCCGGGACGCAGGGCTCTGTCGCGGCCGGTCCTCCGGCGAGAGCGCGGTCGTCGCGGCGGTGACGCCGTGATACGCGTTCTCGGTCACGAGCGCCCCCTCCCGGCCGGTCGTCTCGGCGGCGAGCCGCCAGGCGAGGTCGTTCGCCTCGCTG
>DATBAH010000140.1:0-4098 GCA_036271615.1 Gaiellaceae bacterium | reverse complement strand
GCTCCTGTTCATGGGCGGCGAGCTGGGCGAGTGGGAGGAGTGGAACGCCGAGGGATCGCTCCACTGGAATCTGCTCGAGTACGCCGAGCACGAGGGCATCCAGGCGCTCGTGCGCGACCTCAACACCGTCTACCGCTCGACGCCGGCGCTCTGGCAGCTCGACTTCGACGCGGCGGGCTTCCGGTGGCTCGAGGCGAACGACGCCGCGAACAACGTCCTCGCGTTCGCCCGCGTCGGGGAGGACGAAACCCGCCCGCTCGTCTGCGTCCTCAACCTGTCGCCGGTCCCGCGCCACGATTACCGCGTCGGGATGCCGTTGTGCTGCCGCTGGCGTGAGGTCGTGAACACCGACTCGGCGTTCTACGGCGGTAGCGGCGTCGGCAACCTCGGCGGCGTCGAGGCGGAGGCGGTGCCGTGGCACGAGCAGCCGTTCTCCGCGACGCTGACGCTGCCTCCGCTCGGCGCCGTCTGGCTCGCGCCCGAATAGCGCAAGATGCCCACCTGATGGAAGTCTGGCCGGGACGGCCGTTCCCGCTCGGTGCGACGTGGGACGGCGAGGGGACGAACTTCTCCCTCTTCTCCGAGCACGCCGAGCGCGTCGAGCTCTGCCTGTTCGACGGCGACCGCGAGACCCGCGTCGAGCTTCACGACGTCACCGGGCACAACTGGCACTGCTACATCCCGGGCGTCGGCCCGGGTCGGCGCTTCGGCTACCGCGCGCACGGGCCCTACGACCCACAGAGCGGGCAGCGCTTCAACCCGAGCAAGCTCCTGATCGACCCTTATGCGAAGGCGATCGAGGGGCCGGTGCAATGGGATCTGGCGAACGTCCTCCCCTACGTGCCCAGCCCCGCCGAGGACGCCGACCTCGAGCTCGACGACGAGGACGACGCCGACGCGATCCCGAAGTCCGTCGTGGTCGATCTGGGCTTCGACTGGGAGGACGACCGGCCGCCGGACACGGCCTGGAACGACACCGTCATCTACGAGGTGCACGTGAAGGGCTTCACCAGGCGGCACCCCGAGATCCGCGAGGACCTGCGCGGCACGTACGCCGCCCTCGCCTCCGAGCCGGCACTGGCGTACTTCCGCGAGCTCGGCGTGACGGCGGTCGAGCTGCTCCCGATCCACCACATCGCCGACGAGGGATTCCTCCACGACCGCGGGCTGTCGAACTACTGGGGCTACTCGTCGATCGGCTACCTCGCGCCGCACGCGCTCTACGCCGCCACCGGCCGGAGCGGCGAGCAGGTACGCGAGTTCAAGGGGTTGGTGAAGGCGCTCCACGGTGCCGGGATCGAGGTGATCCTCGACGTCGTCTACAACCACACGGCCGAGGGCAATCACCTCGGCCCGATGCTGTCCTTCCGCGGCCTCGACAACTCGAGCTACTACCGCCTGGAGCCCGAGAACCCGCGCTTCTACATGGACTTCACGGGCACCGGCAACTCGCTCAACCCGGTGCATCCGTCGGTGCTGCGGCTGATCATGGACTCGCTCCGCTACTGGGTGCTCGAGTGCCGCGTCGACGGCTTCCGCTTCGACCTCGCGTCGGCGCTCGCGCGGGAGTTCTACGACGTCGACCGGCTCGGCGCCTTCTTCGACACCATCCACCAGGACCCGGTGCTCTCACAGGTGAAGCTGATCGCCGAGCCGTGGGACGTCGGGCCCGGCGGTTACCAGGTCGGCAACTTCCCCGTGCTCTGGGCCGAGTGGAACGGGAAGTACCGCGACGCCGTGCGGGACTTCTGGCGCGGCCAGGGCAGCGTGGGCGAGTTCGCGCAGCGCTTCACGGGCTCATCCGACCTGTACGGCGAGGACGGCCGCGATCCGTTCGCGTCGATCAACTTCGTCACCGCGCATGACGGCTTCACCCTCCGCGACCTCGTCTCGTACAACGCCAAGCACAACGAGGCAAATGGGGAGGACAACAGGGACGGGACAGACGACAACCGCTCCTGGAACCTCGGCGCAGAGGGACCCACCGACGATCCCAACGTCAATGCGTTGCGCGCCCGGCAGCAGCGGAACTTCCTCGCGACGCTGCTCCTCTCGCAAGGCGTGCCGATGCTGCTCGGCGGCGACGAGCTCGGGCGCACCCAGCGAGGCAACAACAACGCGTGGTGCCAGGACAACGAGATCTCGTGGTTCGACTGGGAGGACGCCGACAGCGCGCTACTCGAGTTCGCGCGGCAGATGATCGCGCTGCGCCGCGAGCACCCGGTCTTCCGGCGCACGTCGTTCCTGTCCGGCAAGGCCGGTGAGAGCGGACTGCCCGACGCGTGGTGGTTCAGGCCCGACGGGCGGCGGATGACGCAGCGGGACTGGACGAACGCGGAGACGCAGACGCTCGGGATCTTCCTCAACGGCCGGGAGATCCGCGAGCGGACGCCGCACGGCGAGCAGCTCTTCGACGACTCGTTCCTGCTCCTGCTCAACGCTCACTTCGAGCCGGTCGTCTTCACGCTGCCGACGCGACGCTTCGGCTCGCGCTGGCACGTCGAGCTCGCGACGGGCGAGGCGCCCGCGGAGCAGCTCGGCGCGCGCGCTCTCGTCGCGGTGCAGGAGCACTCGCTGCTCCTGCTTCGGCGAGACTGAGCCGATGCGCATCTACCTGGCCGGGTCGATCTTCACGCCGTACGAGCGGGCGTTCCTCGACGACTGCGCCGCGCGGCTGCGGGCGGAAGGCTTCGACGTCTTCGTTCCCCACGAGCAGAAGCACCTCGTGGGAGTCGATGTCACCGCCGAGGCGGTCTTCGCCGCCGACGCCGGCGGCGTCGAGGCCGCAGATGCCGTGCTCGCCGTCCTCGACGGGCCGTCGGTCGACGACGGCACGGCGTGCGAGATCGGCCTCTTCCACGGGCTGAAGCAGCACGACCCCGAGCGCAAGGGAGTGGTCGGCCTGCTGACGGACCTGCGCGGCGAGCGGCGCGGCGAGTTTGCGACGAACCTCTTCGTCCGCGGCTGCATCGAGGCGAGCGGCGGCGCCGTGGTGGGCTCGCTCGACGACGCAGTCGCGATCCTCCACGGCTGGCGCGCCAACTAGCCGCGACGTCCAGACCTCGCTGCCTCGTGCCCTTACCAGCCGCTCAGCCCGGCGCCTTCACCGCAGGGGATCCGGGAAGACACCGGGCCGGTTGGCCGCGGCCCGCCGAAGCGGCCGAGCCGGGAGGGGTTCGATGCAGGGCAAATCGAACCACGCGATGATGAAAAGTCTCTAAGAGCTTCTACGTCTCTGCTCGGACGCCCGGACGGGCCGCACCGTCGAGGCTCAGCCGCACGATCGCGCCGCCGTCCCCGGCGTTCTCGGCCGCGACCTCGCCCCCGTGCGCCTCCGCGACCTCGCGCACGATCGCGAGGCCGAGCCCCGCTCCGGGCATCGCCCGCGCCGCCGCCGAGCGGTAGAAGCGCTCGAAGACGAGCGGCCGGTCCTCGTCGGCGAACCCGGGGCCGTGGTCACGCACTCGCAGCTCGCCGCCGGCGAGCGAGACCTCGACGGAGCCGCCGTCGCCGCTCCACTTGCCGGCGTTCTCGAGCAGGTTCCAGACGGCACGTTCCATGCGGTCGCGATAGCCGTCGACGACGGTCGGCTCGAGAGTTTCGGCGGTCCACGAGACCTCGGGGAAACGCGTACGCGCCCGTTCGACTGTGTCCTCGATCAGCTCGTCGAACTGGTACTCCGCCTTCTCGAGCTGCCCCCCGCCGCGGGCGAGCTCGAGCAGTCCGGCGATGAGCCCACGCATCTCCTGCGACTCGCGGTGGAGGTCGTCGAGCAGCTCGCGCCGTTGCTCCGGCCGGAGCTCGACGTTGCCGCGCAGGACGTCGATGTTCGTCTGCAGGCTCGTCAGCGGCGTGCGGAGCTCGTGCGAGGCGTCCGCGACGAAGCGGCGCTGCGTCTCGAGCGACTCCTCGAGCGACGCGAGCATGGTGTTGAAGGACGCGCCGAGTCGCGCCAGCTCATCCCGGCCTCCCTCGGGGACGCGCTCGCTCGGCTCGCCGGTCTCGGCAATTCGCTCTGCCGCGGCGGTGAGCCGCCGCACAGGAGCGAGGGTCGCGCCGGAGACGAGTGCCGCAGCGGCGGCAGCCAGCGCCACTGCG
>DATBAH010000139.1:0-10670 GCA_036271615.1 Gaiellaceae bacterium | reverse complement strand
GCGCCGCCGAACCTCGTCCGCCTCTCGGTCGGGATCGAGTCGGCCGACGACCTCGTGATGGATCTCGAGAACGCGCTCGTCCCGGCCGCCACGCGGGCATGAGCGGCGAAGCGGTCGTCTTCGTCGAGATCCCCTCGGGCTCGCGTAACAAGTACGAGTACGACGAGGAGCTCGGCGGCATCGTGCTCGACCGTCGGCTGTTCACGGCGATGACGTACCCGGCCGACTACGGCTACGTCGAGGGAACGCTCGCCGAGGACGGCGACCCGCTCGACGCGCTCGTGCTCGTCTCCGACCCGACCTTCCCCGGCTGCCGGATCCGCGTGCGCACGGTCGGCGTCTTCCACATGGCGGACGAGAAGGGCCCGGACGAGAAGCTGCTCTGCGAGCCGCTCGGCGACCCGGCGTTCGACCGCATCCGAGACATCGACGACGTCCCGGCGGAGCTGCGCGACGAGATCGAGCACTTCTTCCAGCGCTACAAGGACCTCGAGCCGTCGAAACGGACGGAGACGCGCGGCTGGGGCAACCGCGACGAGGCGGAGCAGATCCTCGCCGCCGCGCGCGAGCGCGAAGGACGGTCGTGAGCCCGGAGCCGATCGACCTCCACCACCTCGGCCGCGAGAAGATCATCGCGAGCTACCTCCTCGACACCGACGACGGCCCCGCGATCTTCGACTGCGGCCCGTCGACCACGATCGACGCACTGAAGGCCGGCCTCGCGGACCGCGGCCTCGCGCTCACCGACGTCCGCCACCTGCTGCTCAGCCACATCCACCTCGACCATGCCGGCGCGACCGGCGTCCTCGTCCGTGAGCACCCGGCGCTGCAGGTGCACGTCTCGCCGATCGGCGCGCCGCACCTCGTCGACCCCTCCCGGCTGGAGCGCAGCGCACGCCGGCTCTACGGCGACAGCTTCGACTCGCTCTGGGGCGAGCTCGCACCGGTGCCGCAGGAGAACGTCCACCCGCTCGACGGGCCGGTGCTCGGGCTCGAGTCGTTCCCGACGCCCGGCCACGCCTCCCACCACGTCTGCTTCCTCGATCCCGACGGGACGCTCTACGCGGGCGACGCCTGCGGCGTGCGGGTCGTGCCCGGCCGCTTCGTCATGCCGCCGACGCCGCCGCCCGAGGTCGATGTCGAGGCGTGGGAGGAGTCGCTCGACGAGATCGAACGCCGCGCTCCCGAGCGGCTGGCGCTGGTCCATTTCGGCGTCGCCGACGACGTCGGCCGCCACATCACCGAGCTGCGGCTGAACCTCCTCGACTGGGCAGAGTCGGTCGAGGGCGGCGCGACGGAGGAGGAGTTCGTCGAGTACGCCCACGCCCAGCTCGGCGACTCGAGCGAGGACGTGCCGACCTACGACTTCGCGATGCCTCTCTGGCAGTCGTACGCCGGGCTCAAGCGCTGGGCCGAGAAACGGGCCGCGCGCTTGCCGAGCGAGACGTAACGCGTCAGCATCCGGGCCATGGCCGGCCCGCTGCGCCTACCGTCGTTCCGTCTGCTCTTCGCGGCGCGGGCGATCTCGTACGTCGGGACGTATCTCGCGCCGATCGCAGTCGCGTTCGCGATCCTCGACAACGGCGGCGGCGCGACCGCGGTCGGACTCAGCTTCGCCGCCTGGACGCTCGCGCAGGTGGCGATGCTCGCGTTCGGCGGCGTGGTCGGCGACCGGGTGCCGAGGCGCTTGGTCATGGTCGGCTCCGACATCGCGAGCACCGTAGTGCGGGCGACGATGGGCGTCCTGCTCGTCTCGGGTCATGCCGAGGTCTGGCAGCTGATCGCGCTCCAGGCAGCCGGTGGCGCCGCGGTTGCGTTCTACTCGCCCGCGTCCTACGGGCTCGTCCGGGAGGTCGTGCCGGAGGATGAGCTCCAGCAGGCGAACGGGCTGCTCGCCATCGCCCGCTACGCCGCCTTCCCGCTCGGCGCAGCGATCGGCGGGTCGATCGTCGCGCTGATCGGGCCGGGCACGGCGCTTCTGGTCGACGCCGGCACATACGCGACCAGCGCCCTCCTCCTCTCGCGGATCGACGTCGAGTCGATCGCTCGCGCAGGCGCCGGGTTCCTGCAGGAGCTCCGCGAGGGTTGGAGCGCCTTCGTCGAGCAGACGTGGGTGTGGGTACTCGTCGTCTACGTCTCGCTCTACTTCCTGATCACCTACGCGCCGTTCTTCGTGCTCGGCCCGTACGTCGCGAAGCACTCGATGAACGGAGCGAGCTCCTGGGCGTTCGTCGTCACGGGAGAAGGAGTCGGCGCGCTGCTCGGAGGGCTCACGGGCCTCCGCTGGCGGCCGCGCAGCCGGCCGATGGTCACGACCGGGCTGCTCCTGATGGTCACTGCGGCCCAGAACCTCATCCTCGCGTTCCATCCCACGACCCTCCTGCTGACGCCCGCCGCCCTCTGTGCCGGGTTCGCCTTCGCGCTCGGCTCGGTGGTGTGGGACACGACGCTGCAGCGAAAAGTCCCGCCGGAGAAGCTCGCGCGCGTCGCGTCGTATGCCTGGATGGGCGCGATGGTCTTCCTGCCCGCCGGCTACGCGCTTGCAGGACCGATCGCGACGGTGATCGGCATCAAGACCTACCTCGTGATCGCCGCGGCCTGGATCGTCGTGAGCACCCTGTTCGTCATCCGCCTGCCCGCCGTCCGCGAAGTGGGATTCGAGGACGAGACCGATGCCGTGCCGGTTGCGGCTCAATAAGTAGGCTCGAAGCCGTGCCGCGTGTGCCCGTCCCGCCCGAGGTCGACGCATTCCTCGCCGAGCCGAACCCGGCGGTCGTCGCGACGGTCAGCCCGAGCGGAGAACCGCACACCGCCGCGACCTGGTACGACTGGGAGGACGGCCGCGTCCTCCTCAACATGGACGAGAGCCGGCTCCGCCTTCGCTACATGCGCCAGAACCCGGCCGTCGCGCTCACCGTCCTCGGCGAGGACAGCTGGTACGCCCAGGTCACGCTGCTCGGCCGCGTCGTCTCGATCGAGGACGACCCCGACCTGGCCGGCATCGATCGCCTCTCGGTCCGCTACTACGGCCACCCCTTCCACAGCCGCGACGCCCGCCGCGTCACTGCGTGGATGGAGCCCGACCGCTGGACTGCGTGGCCTCTCCCGCCTCTCGCCGGCGCCGGCTCCGGCCCGGCGAAGCCGGGCTCCGCCGGCACCTGACGCCGCTCGCGGCAGGATGCTGCGCTCGCGTCGCTCGGTCGTACTTCATGTACTGCCGCTCGCGCCACTCGCTTGCCTCCTTTGCGAGCGTCGCCCGAGAGACGGGAGGTCTTCCTCGCTGAGCTCTTCCGTCTCGACGACCCACAGAGGAGCGTCGCCGCAGTCGAGCTGCCGGGCGCCCTCGACCTCCGTCAGCGACGTTGCGAGGACGCGCACCGGCGTGCCGTCGAGCTCGAGCAGCGCGCCGCGCATTCCACCGAGCGACATCCCGAAGCGCCACGCCCACGCGAGCCGGTGCACCTCGGCCGCCGGGCGGGAGAGGTCGAGCCACGCGTCGTCGTCGCTGAAGAAGGTCTCGTAGCTGCCGCCCTCCGACTGCGGCGTCCCCTCGTCGCCGGCTGCCAGCCGGTCGAGCGCCTCGGCCAGGGTGTCCGCCACGGTCGGGCCGAACCGCGGATAGAAGACGTCAGGCGGCTCGAGCTCTCCGAGCGGGTAAGAACGCTGCGCGAGGATCGGCCCCGTGTCGAGCTCGGCGTCCATCCGGTGGAACGTGATCCCGATCTCGTCGTCGCCGGCGCGAATCGCCCACGCGACGGGAAGCGGGCCGCGATGCTTCGGCAGCAGCGACGGGTGGCCGTTGAGCCAGCCGAGACGCGGCACCGCGAGCGCTTCGGGCGGCACCTTCCACGGGAAGCCCATGCACACAACGAGGTCGGGCTCGACCGAAGCCAGCAGCGGAGCCACCGTGCTCCTACGCGCGGACAGGAGGACGTCGAGCTCCTCCGCGGCTCCCAGCACCAGCTCGCCAGTGTCGGCCGGCGGGCCGTAGCGGCCGTCGACGTTCCGCATGGTGAGGAACGCGACCGGCTCGAGCCCCGCCTCCCGGATCACGCCGTCGAAGCCCGCGAGCACCGGCGGAATGCGCGTCACGATGACGACGCGCAGGCTCATTCGTCCCGCAGGATCCGACCGCCGGACGACTGGTTGCGCGCCTTGACGACGATCTCGTCGACGTTCACGTGCCACGGCCGCGTCAGGGCGAAGAGGATGCAGTCGGCGATCTCCTCCGGCTGGATCGCCTCGACCCCCCGGTAGACGGCAGCCGCCTTCTCAGCGTCGCCCTTGAAGCGGACGAGCGAGAAGTCCGTCTCGACGAGCCCGGGGTCGACGGTCGTGATGCGGATCGGCCGGCCGAGCAGGTCCTCGCGCAGGGCATACGTGAAGCCGCGCTCGGCGAACTTCGAGGTGACGTAGATCGCGCCGTTCTCGTACGCCTGGCGGCCGGCGACGGAGCCCATGTTGACGATGTGCCCCCAGTCGCCGAACTGCGGCAGGCAGAGCCGTGTCATCCGCACGAGCCCGGCGACGTTGGCGGCGAAGACGGCCGCCTCGTCCTCCTCGCTCGACTCGTCGAACGGCACCCGGCCGAGCGCGAGTCCGGCGTTGTTGACGAGGATGTCGAGACCGCCGAGACGCTCGACGGCCTCTGCGACGAACCGCTCGCAGCTCGCCGCGTCGGTGACGTCGAGCTCGAGCGCGATCTCGGTCTCGAGCCGCTCGACGCGCCGGGCGCCGCCCGCGACGCGCACGCCCGCTGCTGCGAGTTCGGCCGCCGTCGCCCGGCCGATGCCCGAGGAGGCACCGGTCACGATCGCTCGCTTCCCGGTCAAGTCCAGAGTGGCCATCGCCACTCAGACTATTTGTGCGTGTGCCCCGGAGCCAGCACGCGCCGGTGCTCCTTGCGCAGCGCCTCGTACTCCGCGAGGGTGATGGAGACGGTCACGCGGCAGCCGGGCTCGCCGCACTCGCACGTGAAGTCCCACGGGTCCTGGCCGGGCTCGACGCCCTCGAACCGCCGGGCAGCCTCGTGTACGTGCGCGTTGACTTCGAGCAGGACGTCCTGCTCGTCGGCAGAGTCTTGGTTCTCCCCACTCCCGGTCACGGCTTCATCACGCGGCTCCCTCAACCGCGTCTGGAGACAGCGTAGAGCGGATCCGCCGGCCGAGGCAAGATAGATCGCGCTGCGAAAGTCCAGCGCCCTACCCGTGCGCGGCACTCCACGCCCGGCCGAGCGCGAGTCGCTCCGGCGGCGTGGGATGGCTGAACAGCAGCAAATAGACGAGACGCGGAGGCTCGAGGTCCGAGAGGTTGCGCCGCGCCAGCTCGAGGTGCGCCCGGGCGAAGGCCGACGGCTCGTCCGTGAGGTCGAGCGAGCAGCGGTCGGCGGCTCGCTCGAAGCGGCGCGAGAGCCAGGCGCCGGGAGCAAGCGTCACGAGCTCGAGGGCGAGGAGCAGGAGCAGCGCCTCCGGCAACGTCCTGGGATCGCCCATCCGTGTCCCGAGCGCCGCCCACAGGACGGCAACCGCGACGACGGCGCCGACCATGCCGAGCACCGTCAGCTTCGCGACGTGCCCGTCGCGGCGATGCCCCAGCTCATGCGCGACGACTACCTGCACCTCCGCCGGGTCGGCCGCCTCCAACAGCGTGTCGAAGAGGACGACGCGGCGCGTGCGGCCGATGCCGGAGACGTACGCGTTGACCTTGGTCGTACGACGGCTCGCGTCGGCCACGAGCACCTCGCGCACGGACACTCCGGCCCGCTCCGAGAGCAGCCGCAAACGGGCCGCGAGCGTCTCGTCCTCGAGCGGCCGGAAGCGGTTGAAGATCGGCTCGAGGACGACGGGAGCGACGAACGAGAGCAAGAGCACCGCCAGCGCGAGCGCACCGCCGGCCGGCAGCGCCCACCAGCCGGGAAACGCCCGCGCGAGCGCGACGACCGCCGACCACGCGGCCGCCGCGAGCACGACCGACACGGCGAGGCCCTTGGCGCGATCGGCGAGCCACGCGCCGGCGCTTTGCGTCGAGAAGCCCCAACGTCGCTCGCGCGACCAGCCGCGCCAGAAGGCGAGCGGTGTCCGGAGGACGCTCGAAAACACCGCGACCAGGGCTGCGTACGCGGCCGCGGCGGCGACCGGCGAGATCGACTCGAGCGGGGAGAAGAGCCAGTTACCGAGCGAGCTCCACGCGAGGGCCGCGAGCAGCCCGGCGCCGATCGCGACGTCCAGCAGCAGGGCGAGATAGAGCGGGCGGTGGTAGGCGCGCGCCCGGGCGCGCTCCTCCGGCGAGAACTCCGCGTAGACGCTGTTCACGGGACTGAGCGTACGCGCGTAACCGCGTCCGGAGGTTCGCCGTTTTCACACTCGAACCCGCAAACAAACCCCCCGTTTTCGGGCGGAAGGAGGGGTGAGAATGCTCTTGCTCATCGTGTTGGCGATTCTGGCGATCATTGCGTTCGGCGTCGGTTTCACCATCCACTGGCTGTTCATCGTGGCGGCCGTGGTTGCGCTGATCTGGCTGATCAGCCTGTTCACCGGCGGCTTTGGCCGCTCTGGCGCACGGCTGTAGCTAGGCCGCAAGCGCTTCGAGAATGAGTCGGGCGGCCCATTGCGGGCCGCCCGTTCCTCTGCCACCTTGAGGGCGTGTCGCGGACCGTGATCCTGCTCTGGATTCTCGCCCTCCTCCTGCTCGAGATCCAGCACCTGAAGTGGATCTGGTGGGAGTACTGGGATTGCCGCCGCTGCTCCGCTAAGCACAAGGACTGCGGGTGCGGCGCGACCCGTTCCTGGGTCATGTTCCTTTAACTCGGGCCTAGACGACACTCACCCCGCTCTAAGACAAGCGGCCTAGGCTCCCTGCGGGTTGAAGAGGCTTCTTGTCAGCGTGCTCGCGGGCGCGTCCCTCTTCGGCCTCCTTCTCGGAACGGCCGAGCTTCCGGGGCACCGCCACGAAGCACGTGCCGCCGACCGCGACGGGATCCACAAGATCCGCCACGTCGTGATCATCATGCAGGAGAACCGCTCGTTCGATAACTACTTCGGCACGTACCCGGGCGCCGACGGGATCCCCATGCAGAACGGGGTGCCGACCGTCTGCAACCCCGACCCCGGGACGAAGATCTGCGTCAAGCCGTATCACGACACCCGCGATCGCAATGCCGGCGGGCCACACGACACGGTCGACGCGATCAAGGACATCGACGGCGGCAAGATGGACGGCTTCGAGCGGCAAGCGCGGAAGGGCCGCTTCCTCGCGTGTCACGACACCGACAATCCCGGCTGCTCGCTCACGCCGAAGGCGCCGGACGTGATGGGCTACCACGACTGGCACGAAATCCCGAACTACTGGGACTACGCGCGCAACTTCGTCCTCCAGGACCACATGTTCGAGGCGGACAACTCGTGGAGCCTGCCCGCGCACCTCGCCCTCGTCTCCGGCTGGACGGCGCGCTGCTCGGGGCACGGCGACCCGATGAGCTGCCACTCGGCGCTCACCGCCCCGTTCGGCGCTACGAGCCAGGGCAAGAAGGTCGACTATCCGTGGACCGATCTCACCTGGCTCATGCACCGCTTCGACGTGAGCTGGCGCTACTACGTGGCGAACGGGAGCCAGCCCGACTGCTCCGACAACATGATGTTCTGCCCTCACGTACCCCAGAGCGCGAAGACGCCGGGCATCTGGAACCCGCTGCCTCGTTTCGACGACGTGCAGCACGACCATCAGCTCGGCGACATCCGGCCGCTCCGGGACTTCTTCCACGCCGCCGACAAGGGCAAGCTCGCCGCGGTCTCGTGGATCACACCCTCACAGGGCGTGAGCGAGCACCCGCCCGCGCTCGTCACGGCGGGACAGACGTACGTCACGCACGTGATCGACACGATCATGCGCGGCCCGGACTGGAAGTCGACCGCGATCTTCCTCGCCTGGGACGACTGGGGCGGCTTCTACGACAACGTGAAGCCGCCGCGCGTCGACGGCCAGGGCTACGGACTGCGCGTTCCGGCACTCGTGATCAGCCCCTACGCAAGGCGGGGCTACATCGACCACCAGGTGCTCAGCTCCGACGCGTACCTGAAGTTCATCGAGGACGACTTCCTGCACGGCCGGCGGATCGACCCGCACACCGACGGCCGGCCCGACTCGCGGCCCGACGTACGCGAGAACGTCGGGATCCTCGGGAACCTCGCCCACGACTTCGACTTCGACCAGAAGCCGCGGCCGGCGCTGATCCTCCCGCTTCACCCGTCGTTCAGCTGAGCCGCTAGAGCAGCGAGCTCCAGCGCTGCTCGATCCGACGCGTCTTCCAGACCGTGAGCGAGCAGAGCCACGTAGCGCCGAAGAGCCCGACGACGACGTAGCCGAGGCGGCCGAGGTCGAGGCTCTCGACCAGTGTCCAGAGGCCTCCGTGCAGCGCGAACTTCGCCGCGAGAACCTGCAGGAGCTCGATCGCGCCGACGAGCCAGGCCACGGCGACCGAGAGGCTCGTGACGCTGATGTTGTAGTAGACCTTGCGCACCGGGCTCGAGAACGCCCAGCCGTAGGCGGTACTCATGAACGCTCCGTCGGCCGTGTCCATCAGGCTCATCCCGGCGGCGAAGATCAGCGGCAGCGAGATCACCGCGAGGAACGGGACGTGGTGGGTCGCGACCCCAGCCGCGACGGCGAGCAGCGCGATCTCGGTGGCGGTGTCGAAGCCGAGCCCGAACAGCACGCCGAGCGGGTACATCTTCCAGCTCGCGTCGATCCGGCTCCCCACGCGCTTGAGCAGGAAGCGGCTGAGGAAGCCCTGGTTGGAGAGCGCGCGCTCGAGATCCTGCTCGTCGTAGTGCCCGCGCCGCATGCGGCGGAAGACGCCGACCACCTCGAGCAGCACGAGCAGGTTGAGCGCTCCGATCAGCAGCAGGAACATGCCCGAGACGGAGGCTCCGATCGTCGAGCCGTACGCCCGGAACGCGGGAATCTGCGAATGCACCGTCGAGGCGGCGACGGCCAGCCCGGCCGTGAGCGAGAAGACGATGGTCGAGTGGCCGAGCGAGAAGAAGAAGCCGGTGCCGAGCGGGCGCTTCCCGTCCTGCAACAGCTTTCGCGTCGTGTTGTCGATCGCCGCGATGTGGTCGGCGTCGAAGGCATGCCGCAGCCCGAACGTGTAGGCGAGCGTTGCGAGCCCGGTCAGCGCCGGGTTGCGCGGGAGGTAGTAGAGGAAGAGCCCGAAGCCGAGCACGTGCAGAAGGACGACCGCTCCCACGAAGCCGCCGAGCCTCCTCCACTCCGAAAGCGTCATGCCTGCGCTCCCGCCGGCTGCATTCGCGCCGCGCGCCGTTCGGAGAACGCCGCGAGCCAGATCGAGCCCTCGAAGAGCGCCAGCATCGGCAGGAGCTCGAGCAGCGTGGTCACCGGATCGGGGCCCGGCAGCGCCAGCGCGATCACCGAGACGATGAAGTACCCCTTCCGACGGTTCCGGCGCAGAGAGGCCGACGTGAGCACGCCGAGGTTGACGAGCGCGAGCACGACGAGCGGCGTCTCGAAGATGCAGACGATGCCCAGCAGCACGGTGACGACGAACGAGTAGTAGCTACTCGCCCGGACCAGGAGCCTGAAGTGCGTCGTGTCGAAGCTCGTGAGCCAGTGCACGGCGCGCGGGAGCAGGATCCCGTAGCCGAAGGCGAGCCCCGCAGCCCCCAGCACGAGGCCGAAGACGGAGAGGAGGAGAATCCGGCGCTCGGCCGCAGAGTCGAGCGCCGGAGCTAGGAACGACCAGGACTGCCAGAGCAGCACCGGCAGCGCGAAGAGGATCCCCGCGTACAGGCTCACCGCGACCGAGACCGAGAACGGCTCGGTCACGCCGAACGCCGCCACATGCCGGTGTCCCGGCGGCAGCGGTCGGGCGAGCAGGTCGAGGATCGTGTTGTGGAAGACGAACGCGACGGCCGTGGCCACCCCGACCGCGGCGAGCGCGACCATGAGGCGTCCTCGCAGCTCGTCGAGATGCTCGACGAGCGTCGCCTCCTCTTCGCGGTCGAGCCGGCGCGGTCGCATCAGTCGGTGGTCTCGTGCTCGGTCTTCTCGGGCAGCGCGGCCGTCTCGTGGGTGATGGACTCCTTGAACTCGCGCATGCCCGAGCCGAGCGAGCGGCCGATTTCCGGCACCCGCTTGGCGCCGAAGAGCAGAAGCGCGATCAGGAGCAGAAGCGCGAGGTGCGTGGGACTGGTCAAGCCGATCATTCGTGTGCCTCCTCGATCGAGATGTCGGTGACGGCCGCGCCGACCACCGCGACATTGCGCCGCAGCGGACGGTCGTCGAGCCAGAGCGTGTACTCGCCGGCCGGTAGCGACTCGAACACGGCCCCGTAGAGCGACCGGCCGGCGACCGGCCGCTCGTGGACCTGCTTGTGCGAGCGCTCCTCGTCGCACCGGGTGGGGCTGATCTCGATCTCCAGGCCGTGCAGGTCCGCACCGGTACGGAGGACGAGAGCCCCGACGCCCGGCCCGAGGTCGAGCATCACGTGCTCGGGCCGAGCGTCGGTGGAGTGGTGGTGATTCGGGGTCACGACGAGGGCGTGTCGAATCCGTCGTGGGGTGAGCCGAGATACGGGAAGTTCGCCTGGTACCGATCGGTCCCAGGCGTGAGATACGACGAGACCAGCCCGACAGCGCCGTCCACCACGTAGCTCG
>DATBAH010000138.1:0-7339 GCA_036271615.1 Gaiellaceae bacterium | reverse complement strand
AGCCGTTCGCGCGCGAGACGCTGTCGCCCGAGAACCTGCGGCGCCAGGGCTTCTTCCGGCCCGAGCCGGTGGCGCGGCTGATCGACGAGCACGTCGCGGGCCGGGAGGACTGGAGTCGGCAGCTGTGGGGGCTGCTCGCGTTCACGCTCTGGTACGAGCGGCACGTCGAGCAGGAGCCGCCTCGGCTGGAGTCGGCGCGGATGGAGGCTCTCGCGGCATGAGCGGGCTCCCACCCCTCGAGCTCGGATACGCCCACACGGAGCTCCGCCGCGAGCTCGTCGACGCTGTGCCGGCGGCCGAGATCGACGAGGAGTTCGCCCGCGACGAGGGCGAGGGCTACGACTCGGTCGAGGAGTGGCGCAGTGCGCACGAGCGCTTCTTCGACCGGCCGATCGGGCAGGACACACCGATCGTCGCCGTCAGGTTCCGCGTCGTGGAGCAGCTCTGATGCGGGTGTGGATCGACATCACGGCGCCGGCTCACGTCCTCGTCTTCCGGCCGCTCATCGAGATCATGCGCGGCCGCGGCGACGAGGTGGAGATCACGGCCCGCGACTACGCGCAGACGCTGCAGCTGCTCGAGCTGCACGGGCTCGAGGCGGACGCGGTGATGGGACGCCACGCCGGCCGGTCGCGCCTGCAGAAGGCGCGCGAGATGACGAGCCGCCTCCGCGCGCTGCGGAAGTGGGCGCGGCGGCGCGACTTCGACATCGCCCTCGCGCACGGGTCGCACGAACTGACGATCTCCGCACGCCGGCTCGGGATCCCGAGCTCGACGACCTTCGACTACGAGTTCGCGACGCTCCAGCACCAGCTCGGCTGCCGCGCGGCGACGCGCGTCGTCGTACCCGAGGCGATCCCTCCCGAGCGGCTCCGGCCCTACGGCGTGCATCCACCGAAGCTCGTCCAGTACCCGGGGTTGAAGGAGGAGTACTACCTCGCCGACTTCGAGCCCGACCGGTCGCTGCTCGACCGCTTCGGCGTCGACCCGGCGCGGGTGCTCGTCGTGCTGCGACCGCCGCCGGACGTGTCGCTCTACCACCGCCACTCCAACCCCCTCTTCCCGCAGACACTCGAGCACCTCGGCCGCGCCGAGGACGTGCAGGCGTTCGTGCTGCCGCGGACCGACGAGCAGCGCGAGTACGTGAAAGGGCTGGCGCTCCCGTCCGTGATCCTGCCCGAGGACGCCGTCGATGCGCAGAGCCTGATCGCACTCGCCGATCTCGTCGTCTCGGCGGGCGGAACGATGAACCGCGAAGCCGCCGCGCTCGGCGTGCCCGTCTACACCACCTACGGCGGGAGGCTCGGCGGCGTCGACGAGGAGCTCATCCGCGAGGGACGGCTCAAGCCGCTCACCGACCCGCGGGCGCTCGAGCTGACGAAGCGCGACCCGGCGACGGCTCCCCGGGTGCGACGCGAGCCGAGCGAGATGCTTCGTTTTCTCCTCTCGGCACTCGACGCCTGAGCCGCCGGAGGGCCACGAAGGTCCAGACGGCTTCGGCCAGGCCGAACGGAATGCTTCCGATGAGGAAGCCGTACGCGCTCGAAGCGGCACAGGCTGCAGCGAAGAGGGCGACGAAGCTCCTGTGCCGTCCCTCGAGCGCGTACGCGAGCACCATCGCCGAGACGGCGAGTGTCCCGAGGACGGTCACGCGAGCTGCGTGAACATCCCGTGGAGCGTGGTGATTCCCATGCCCTGGGAGCGGACGGCCATGACGAGCCTGTCGCCCTCGTCCTCGACGCTCCACGCAGCCCAGCTGCAGCATTCGCTCTCGACCGCTACGAGCGCATCGAGCTCCTTCCGAATCTCCGGATGGGAGCGAAAGCTCAGCCGCAAGCCGTCCTTCGTCTCCCGCCGGCCCAGGCCGAAGTTCTCGCCGAGCGCGAGCCAGCGCTCCCGCTGGCTCTTGAGGTCAGTGCCCGACAGCGTGCACGCGATCTGCTCCGACAACTCCATGGCGCACCTCCTTGGGTGATTGTGGAGCCTCCATGGTGCGAGTTAAAGTTGACTTGATGTCAAGTGAGCTTCTTGCGATCGGCGACGTAGCGCGGCTCAGTGGCAAGGCGCCGTCCGCGATCCGTTACTACGAGTCGGTCGGTCTACTCGCCGAGCCGGTGAGAGTGAGTGGCCGGCGCCGCTACCCGGCCGAGGTGGTGCAATCGCTGGCCGTCATCGAAACGGGACAGCGCGCGGGCCTCACTCTCGACGACATCCGACTCCTGCTTCGCACGTCGGCGGACGACGCCGGCTCGGTGGAACAACTGCGAGCGGTCGCGGAGCGACGGCTCCCCGTCCTCCGCGAAGCAATCGCACGCGCCGAAGTCGTGCGGGAATGGCTCGAGCAAGCCGCCGACTGCTGCTGCCCCACGCTCGAGACGTGCCCACTCTTCGAGCAGCCGTCTGCGTTACCGGAGCGCGGCGTCAGCCTTCGCTAGGCGGCCAGCTCGGCCAGGCGCGCGAGCAGCTCTGGGCCGTAGCGCTCGAGCTTCGTCGGTCCGATCCCCGGCACCGCTGACAGCTCGGCGAGCGTTCGCGGGGTCCGAGTTGCGAGCTCCGCGAGTGTCCGGTCGTTGAAGACGACATACGCCGGCACCTCGTCGGCGCGCGCCCGCGCGAGCCGCCACTCCCTGAGGGCCCGCACCGTAGGCGTCTGCTCGAGCACCGGCTTCTCGCGCTTCGGGAGCGGCGGGGCGGCGGCGCGAACGCCGAGCTCGTCGAGGAAGCGGCTCGGCCGGCCTTCCCACGTGACGAGCAGGTGCCGCTTCGCCCGGGTCAACCCCACGTAGAACAGGCGCCGCTCCTCGTCGACGTCGCCACGACGGATCGGCAGCTCGCCCTCCTCGAGGTGCGGCAGGAAGACGGCCTCCCACTCGAGCCCCTTCGCCCGGTGGAGCGTGAGGAGATGGACACCGCGGCCCGCGCTCTCGCCGAAGCGCTCGTGCAGCGACTCGACGAAGCCGTCGACGTCTCCCCCGAACTCGTCGGCCAGTCGCACGAGCCGCGCGAGGTCGGCCTGCCGCGTCTGCTCGCGTTCGCCGAGCTTGTCCGGCACCTCCGCGAGAAGACCCTGCCGGACGGCGAGCTCGCGAACGATCTCCGCAGCAGGTCCCCGCAGGCTACGCAGCGCCTTCAGGAGCTGCCTGGCGGCGTCCCGCGCGAGCAGCGACGCGCCCTGGAACGGGATCCCCGCGTCGTGGAACGCCTCCTCGAACTCGGTCGTCCGCGCGTTCGTCCTCACGAGCACCGCCATCTCCTCGAGCGGGACCCCGCCCTCGTGCAGCTGCCGGACGTGCGCGACCACCTCCAGGCCGGGTCCGGCGACCGGCTCGGGGCCTGCCTCGAGCGTCGGAGCGAGCGTCTTCGCCGAGCCGCCGAGCCGCGGCACGAGCCGGTTTGCGAGCTCGAGCACCTGCGGCGTCGAGCGATAGCTCCGCTCGAGCTTCACCACGTGAGCGTGCGGGAACCGCTGCGGCAGCGCGAGCAACCAGCGCGCGCTCGCTCCGGTGAACCCGTAGATCGCCTGGTAGTCGTCGCCGACGGCGCAGAGCTCGTCCCGCTCGCCGAGCCAGAGGTCGAGCAGCGACTGCTGGAGGACGTTGACGTCCTGGTACTCGTCGACGGTGAAGGCGCGCCAGCGCTCGTGCACCGCGGCTCGCGCCTGCTCGTCCTCCTCGAGCAGCCGCACCGTTCGCTCGAGCAGATCCTCGAAGTCGAGCAGGTCCTCCGCCGCCTTCCGCCGCTCGTACTCGCGGAAGACGCGGTGCGCGAGGTCCGGCGGAATCGGGGGCTCGTGGTCGCCCAGCCCGTCGAGGTACGTCTCAGGCGTGAGCCGCCGGTTCTTCGCCCACTCGATCTCGGTCGCGAGATCGCCGGCGGGGCGGAAGCGATACGCGCCCGGGAGCCCGTTGCCGATGCGGCGCAGGAGAATCGCCTTCGAGGCGAGGATCCGGCCGGGATCGCCGTGGAAGCGACGGAGCAGGGCGAGCGCCGCCGAGTGGAACGTCGAGGCCCGCACGCCCTCGACGCCGAGCGCTCCGAGGCGTGAGCGCAGCTCGCCCGCCGCCTTGTCGGTGAAGGTCACGGCCACGATCTGCTGCGGCGGGAAGGCGCGGGTGGCGACCTGCCACGCGATCCGGCGCGTGATCGTCGTCGTCTTGCCCGTGCCGGCCCCGGCGAGGATGCACAGCGGGCCGCGCGTCGTCTCGGCTGCAGCGCGCTGCTCGGGGTTCAGGCCTTGGAGGATCCTCTCGGCGTCCAGGACGAGGACGCTAGCGCCGCCACCGGCCGACTACCGTGCCGGAAGGCTCAGAGGTTCGTGTCGACCCGCGGCTCGATCTCCAGCACGTAGCTGCCCGTGTCCGAGAGGTTGGGCCGCTCGACGCGCTTCGGCTTCTCCACGACGTTCCGCAGCTTGCCCACCACCTCGAGCGTGTCCCCTTCGTCGGCGAGGCGCTCCAGCTCGGCGAGCTGCTCGGCGAGCCAGTCGGGATCCACCGGCGGCCGGCTCAGCCGCATGATCTTGGGATGCGCCGTCTCGCCGACGGCGTCGTCGTCGCTCCAGAGCTCTTCGTGGATCTTCTCGCCGGGCCGCGAGCCGACAAACGCGATCCGGACGTCGCGCGGGCCTGAGGTCGGATCGTCGGGAAGGCGCGCCTCCTTGCCCGAGAGGCGGATCATGTTCTGCGCGAGATCGACGATCCGCACCGGCTCGCCCATGTCGAGCACGAACACCTGCCCGCGGCCGCCGATGGCGCCCGCCTGCACCACGAGCGAGACGGCCTCGGGGATCGTCATGAAGTACCGCGTCATCTCCGGATGCGTCACCGTCACGGGGCCGCCCCGTTCGATCTGCTTGCGGAAGATCGGGATCACGCTCCCCGACGAGTTGAGGACGTTGCCGAAGCGGACGGCGACGAAGCGAGTCGCCACGTCGCGCCGATGTCCGAACGACTCGACGATCCATTCGCAGAGCGCCTTCGACTGGCCCATCACCGTCTTCGGGTTGACGGCCTTGTCCGTCGAGATGAAGACGAATCGCTCGACGCCGAACTCGGCAGCAAGCTCGACGAGGATGCGCGTGCCGACGATGTTGTTGCGCACCGACTCGAGCGGATGCGTCTCGAGCATCGCAACATGCTTGTACGCAGCCGCATGGAATACCACCGTCGGCTGGTACTTCTCGAACACCTCGCGCCTGAGCGCCCTCCGGTCCTTGACGTCGATCAGCTTCGGCAGCGCCGCGGTGAAGCCGCGCTCGGCGACGAGCTCGCGCTCGATCTCGAAGAGGGGTCCCTCGGCGTTGTCGACGAGGATCAGCCGTGACGGCCGAACCCGCGCGATCTGGCGGCAGAGCTCCGAGCCGATCGAGCCGCCGGCACCGGTGACCAGCACGGTGTGGCCCTCGAGGTAGGCCGCCACGTCGCTGAAGTCGACCTCCACCTGCTCGCGGCCCAGGACGTCCTCGACCTGCACTGGGCGAATCTGGCCGGCGAGCCCGATGTCCCCGGCGATGAGCTCGTAGAGCCCCGGCAGCGTCTTGACCACGATGCGCAGCTGCTGCGCCGTCTCGACGATCCGCCGGCGCACCTCGCCCGAGACGGACGGCATCGCGATCAGCACCTCGTCGGGGCGGTGCTCACGCAGGACCTTCGGCAGCTCGTCGATCGTGCCGAGCACGCGGACGCCCATGATCCGCGTGTGCCGCTTGCGCGGGTCGTCGTCAACGAACCCGATCGGCGTGTAGTTGAGCATCCGCGACCGCTGCATCTCCTGCACGATCAGGCGACCCGCGTCGCCGGCGCCGATGACGACGACCTCCTTGCCGCGGGCGACCATGGTCAGGCGGCCGGGCCGCTCCATCGCCGTGCGGGCGAGGAGGCGCGAGCCCATGACGAGGCCGAGCGTGAGCAGGAGGTCGGTGGCGGCGATCGACCGCGGGAGGCGGAAGCCGTGCACCGGCGCCGCAAGGTAGACGGTCAGATCCGCGACGATGCACGCCACGACGACGCCGCGCGCTGTCGCCCACATGTCCCGGATCGAGACGTAGCGCCACCAGCGGTTGTAGAAGCCGAAGGCGATGAAGACGATCAGCTTGATCCCGACGACGAGCAGGATCGTCCGGTTGAACAGCAGCGAGTACTTCGGGGGCAGGCCATGGTCGAAGCGGAGCTGGAACGCGACCCACCAGGAGAATGCGACGATCAGCCCGTCCACCAGGAGCTGCCAGAGCCGGTGCGGCGAGAGGAGCTGGCGCATCAGACGCGAGTCGGCACGGCCGAGCGAACGACGTCGACGACGCGCTCCTGGGCCTCGGCCGGGATCCCCGGCCAGAGCGGCAGCGAGAAGTTCTCGGCACCCGCGTGCTCGGTCGCGGGCAGCGAGCCCGGCTCGTAGCCGAGGTAGCGCAGCGACGGCTGCAGGTGGAGCGGCGTCGTGTAGTACGTCGCCGACGCGATTCCCGCCTCGGTGAGCGCCGTGCGGATCGTGTCGCGCTCACGCGAGCGGCAGACGAAGAGGTGGTAGACGTGGCCCGGCTCGTCCAGCGGGAGCTCCACGAGCTCGCCGAGACCGAGCTCGGCGTAGTGGGCTGCGGCGGCCCGGCGCGCCTCGTTCCAGCCGTCGAGCTCCGGGAGGAAAATGCGGAGGAAGGCGGCCTGCAGTTCGTCGAGGCGCGAGTTGTAGCCGACGAGGTCGAAGGCCGACTTGTCGCGCGAGCCGTGGAACGAGAGCAGCTTGACGTGCTCCGCGAGCTCCTCGTCGTTCGTCGTCACCAGCCCGCCGTCGCCGAGGCAGAACAGGTTCTTCGTCGGATAGAAGCTGAAGGTCGAGATCGCGCCCTGCTGGGCGACGCCCGGTGCGCCGAAGGCCTGGGCAGCGTCCTCGAGCACGGGAATGCCGAGCTCGACGAGGGGACGGACGTCCAGCAGGCGGCCGAAGAGGTGCACCGGGATGATGGCCCGCGTCCGGTCGGTGACCTTGGCGGCGGCGTCCTCCACGTCGAGGTTGAGCGTGACGGGGTCGATGTCCGCGAAGACCGGCGTTGCGCCACGTCGCACGACCGACTCCGCCGTCGCGTAGAAGGTGAAGGCCGGGCAGATGACCTCGTCGCCCGGCCCGACACCGAGCGCATCGAGGGCGAGCACGAGCGCGTCCGTGCCGTTTGCGACGCCGATCGCGCGCCTGACGCCGAGGTAGGCGGCAGCCTCTTCCTGGAACGCCCAGTAGTGCGGGCCGCGGATGAAGCCCTTGCCGTCGAGCACCTCGCGGAAAGCGGCCTCGAGCCGAGGTATCAGCGGCTCGTATTCGGCTCGGACGTCAACGAGAGGAATCGTCTGCACGC